>JANONT010000139.1:0-2634 GCA_031420955.1 Candidatus Nitrotoga sp.
CCTCAAAAAACGAAGCACAAGAAATGAAATATAAAAGTATGAGGCTGAAGTAAGTTGGATTTTTTCGAGCTGTCCTTATGGGCACCTCTAAAAATTCAAATTGCTAAGCCAGACAAGGCGCGAAAACAAAATTGCGCCGGCGCATATGTTTGATATGTTAGAAGTAATTTTTTGCGAGCAACACAGTATGGCGACGGAAGTTGGATTTTTAGAGATGCCCTTACGTCATACGCAAGTGTTCGGTGCCGGACATCACATCGCGGTCTTTAGAGTTTTGGCTTTCGAGTTTTATTCTTAAGCGCAGGTCGTTGACCGAGTCGGCATTTTTCAACGCTTCTTCATAGCTAATTTTGTCGGCTTCGTGCAGATCAAACAGAGCTTGGTCGAATGTTTGCATCCCCAGCTCGCGCGATTTCGACATGACGGTTTTAATATTATTCACCTCGCCCTTGAAGATGAGATCGGAGATGAGCGGCGAATTGAGCATAATTTCAATTGCGGCGGCACGACCATTTCCTGTTTTAGTTGGAATCAACCGCTGCGAAATCAACGCTTTTATATTGAGCGATAAGTCCATCAGCAATTGCGTGCGCCGTTCTTCGGGAAAGAAGTTAATAATACGATCCAATGCCTGATTCGCGCTGTTGGCGTGCAGAGTGGCCAGGCACAAGTGTCCGGTTTCGGCAAAAGCGACGGCATGTTCCATGGTTTCATGATCGCGAATTTCGCCGATGAGAATGACATCGGGTGCTTGGCGCAAGGTGTTTTTCAGCGCGGAATGCCAAGAGTCTGTATCCACCCCAACCTCGCGATGGGTAATCAAACAATTGATATGTTCATGCACATATTCCACGGGATCTTCGATGGTGATAATGTGGCCGTAACTATTTTTATTGCGATGCCCCAGCATGGCCGCCAGCGTGGTGGATTTGCCTGAACCCGTGCCACCAACCAAAATCACCAATCCACGTTTAGTCATCACCACATCTTTTAATATGGGCGGCAAGCCCATCGCGTCCAGGTCTGGAATTTTCGTGGTGATGGTGCGCAGCACCATACCGACGCGCTGTTGCTGCATGAATACGTTCACGCGAAAACGGCCAATGCCCGTTGGACTGATCGCAAAATTGCATTCGTGCGTGGCCTCAAACTCGGCTGACTGCCTATCATTCATCACGCTGTGCGCCAGCTCCATCGTATGTGTAGATGTCAATGCTTGTGGCGAAACGGGAACAATTTTTCCATCCACCTTAAACGCCGGCGGAAAGCCTGCAGTGATGAACAAATCTGATGCTTTTTTGGAAATCATTCCACGTAATAAATTATGTATCAGCTCGGTGGCTTGATCTCTTTCCATGCTTTACTCCTGAATGTATGGGATACCTCTACCAATCCAACTTCCACCCGCAAGGGGTAGACCGTGGTTGTAAAGCCGATGAATCGGCAACAACCACGCACCGTTGCCATGCTGCGTTACTCGCAAAAAATTGCTTCTCACCTATAAAACCTATGCGTCGTCGTAATTTTTTGCTTGCGCCTTGCCTGGCTTATAACCAGCCACTTGGCTGCCGTCTTTTGGCGGCCTAGTGGAATGGCTAGTTGTTTCACCAGGAATTTGGATTCTTAGAGGTATCCGTAAAAATTTCTAAATTTAAAGTTACCCCGGAAATTTGCCTAACTCGGAAATTTGCCTACCCCGGAAACGCATCTTTATTTGCAGCCTTAGAACGCGCTTCAGCCGAGGAAACAATATTGCGCTTGACCAGCTCTTGCAAGCATTGATCCAGTGTTTGCATCCCAATCGCCCCGCCCGTTTGAATGGCGGAATACATTTGCGGCACTTTCGCTTCGCGGATTAAGTTACGAATAGCGGGCGTGCAAATCATAATTTCATGTGCGGCAACACGGCCTGTGCCATCCTTCGTTTTGAGCAGCGTTTGCGAGATAACTGCGCGCAATGATTCGGACAACATGGCGCGCACCATTTCTTTTTCATCCGCGGGAAACACATCGATAATACGATCTATGGTTTTAGCGGCCGAACTGGTATGCAATGTGCCGAACACCAGATGGCCCGTTTCCGCCGCCGACATGGCGAGGCGTATGGTTTCCAAATCGCGCATCTCACCCACCAGGATTACATCGGGGTCTTCGCGCAAAGCACTGCGCAAAGCGTTTTGAAATGACATGGTATGCGGCCCAACTTCACGCTGATTGACCAACGATTTTTTACTTTCGTGCACAAATTCGATGGGGTCTTCCACCGTTAAAATGTGTCCCATTTCATGTTCGTTGCGGTGGTTCACCATCGCCGCCAAGGTGGTTGATTTACCTGATCCCGTGGGGCCGGTAACCAACACCATGCCGCGTGGATAATCCGAAATCGCCTCGAAAATTTTGGGGGCTTTTAAATCTTCTAACGATAAAATTTTGGAAGGAATGGTACGCATAACCGCACCCGCGCCGCGATTATGCACAAAAGCATTCACACGAAATCGGGCGAGGCCGGGCACTTCAAAAGAAAAATCGATTTCCTTTTTTTCTTCATAAGCTTTACGCTGCCCGTCGTTCATAATGTCATACACCAAGGCATGCACTTCCTTATGCTCCATCGGCGGCAGGTTGATTCGGCGC
>JANONT010000140.1:0-17138 GCA_031420955.1 Candidatus Nitrotoga sp.
GCGTGGCACTACTCACCATTTACGACATGTGCAAAGCAGTGGATAGAGGGATGAGTATTACGCAGATTTGTTTATTAGAAAAACAGGGTGGACGCTCAGGGCATTGGCAATAGGGGGAGTAGTCGCACGTAAAACGTCCGAGAAAAAGCCAATAAAAAACGCCAGTCAGACTGCACTGGCGTTCATTTAAAGCAAGCTACGATTTTAATATGCTTAGATTCGTGATTACTTAAATCCCACACGTTCTAAACCCTACAAAAATATCATCGCGCTCTGGGGTGTAAAAATTCCGGTACGCCGCCGCGCGCATACGCGCTTGGGTGGCGAAAGATGCGCCGCGCAAGACTTGGTGTGTGTAAAACCACGGCGCGGAATATTCCTGATACGCATCGGCAGAAAAACCGGAGTAGGGCGCGAAGGGAGATTGCGTCCATTCCCATAATGCGCCCCAGTGAAATTCAGATAATTCATTCGAACCGTCATTCCCGCGTAGGCGGGAATCCAGTGAGACGAACACTCCGCGTAGCGGGTCAATATTAAGATACTGCCTGCTGCGCGGGAATTTTTTATTCAACTGGATTCCGGCCTGCGCGGGAATGATAAGCTTTCGGCCTAATGGCTTGCCTGAATTAAATTGTGTGTGTTGAGTATGCGTTGCAAATTCCCATTCGGTTTCGGTCGGCAGTCGCCGATTAGCCCAAGCGCAGTAGGCTTGAGCCTCATACAAATTAACGTGGCGCACAGCTTGGTCGGGCGGCAGATCAACTGTTTCACCGAACCGTAAACATTGCCATTGCTGATTTTTATTTCCCCCATCACGCTTCCAATAGCGCGGCGCAGTGCGTGCATTTTGCTTGCGCCATGCCCAGCCTACGCCGCTCCAATATTGGTTTTTTTCGTAACCACCTGCTGCGATAAATTCGCTGAATTGTTGATTGGTGACGAGGCTGCTATCTATGCTAAAAGGCGGCACAATAACGCGATGCGCCCACTTTTCATTATCGAATACAAAGCCATTATCTGGCGCGCTACCCATCAACATTTCGCCGCCTGAAAAGTGAATTTCGGTAGCGGGCTTAATAGAAATATCATTCTCTAAAAGTGCGCTAGGTGTTGCTAGTCCTAACGTTTGCAGAGTATATAAAAAAGCCTCTCCGTGCATGTCTTCATGCGCTAACACGAGGCGAAATGGATAGAGCGCGGTATCATTATTTTCGGTATGCGTGAGCTTTTCTAAAATGCACTCCAGCACATTTTTGCAATAATTTTTGATCGACTTTGTATCGGGTAAATTCAGCGACCAGCGGGTGTCGTGCGCGACTGCGCCGGAGTCAAAATACGCATCGGCGTTTTTTAACAGAGAAGGGTGGAACGCTGCTCTGGTGGCGGCTTCGCGCAGTACAAACCATTCGGAAAACCATGCGATATGGCCTAGCTCCCACAGCGGTGGGTTAATTATTTTGAGGTGCGGCACGCGCGTTAAATCATCTAGCCCCACAGACGAAAATTGCTCGAACATTGCCAGTGTATAATTTCTAGCATCTTGCAAATGCTCGGCTAGTTGCACGGGCGTGGCGTGACGAAATGATTGTTGTGGCTTCATCTTATTGGCGGAGATGCCTTGAAAAAATTAAACGTGGTTATTATCAGCCCCGCGCTGGCAAAAGCCAACAACGGCAACTGGCAAACCGCCTATCGTTGGGCGCGATTTTTACAGCCACATTTTAAGGTGACGCTGGCGCAGCAGTGGGATGGAGCTGCTGCTGATGTCATGATCGCGCTGCATGCACGGCGTTCGGCGGCCTCAATCGCGGCCTTTGCGGCGGCACGGACTGCGTCACCATTGGTGGTGGTGTTGACTGGCACCGATTTGTATAAAGATATACGCTGCGATGCAGCCGCGCAAAAATCATTGCAGCTTGCGACGCACTTGGTCGTTTTACAGGCAGAAGGGTTGCAGGAATTAAGCTCGAATTTACAGAAAAAAACACAGGTTATTTATCAATCAGCGCGTTTGTTAAAACCTATTCCGCTCGCAGAAAAAAATCAAAAAATATATTTTGATGTGTGCATGATCGGACATTTGCGTGACGAAAAAGACCCACTTACTTTTATGCGCGCAGCCGCAGCGGTGCAATCTGCCAACGTGCGACTGTGGCATATCGGTGGTGTGTTAGACCAAACTTTAGGCGCGCAAGCGGTGGCCACACAAGCCCAGCATCCGCGCTATCATTGGCTGGGCAATGTGCCGCACGCTGCCACGCGGCAGCTCATTAAGCGCAGTCATCTGATGGTGATCACGTCTAAAATGGAAGGTGGCGCAAATGTTATTATCGAGGCTATCACCAGCGGCGTGCCCGTGCTGGCGAGTGATATATCCGGTAATCGGGGCATGTTGGGTGCAGACTATGCGGGCTATTTTCCACTGGGCGACAGTGTGCAGTTGGCCGCGTTAATTGACCGCGCCGCGAATGATGAAAATTTTTATGCAGGCTTACACCGCCAGTGTGTAGCCAGAAAAAAATTATTTATGCCACAACAAGAGTGTGCTGCCTTACTCAAATTACTCAATCATGCTTTAAAGAACACACATGAATTCTCCGTATAGCAACAGTATCAAACTTACTTCTTTCTCACACGGTGGCGGTTGCGGCTGCAAAATTGCGCCGGGCGTGTTGTCGGAAATCCTCAAAAATTCGGGCGGATTCCCCATTCCCAAAGCATTAATGGTCGGTATTGAAACGGGGGATGATGCAGCAGTTTATAAATTGAATGACGAGCAAGCGTTAATCGCCACCACCGATTTTTTTATGCCTATCGTGGATGATCCGTATGACTTTGGGCGCATCGCTGCGGCCAATGCAATCTCGGATGTATATGCGATGGGCGGCACGCCGATTATGGCGCTGGCATTGGTCGGCATGCCGATTAGCCAACTGCCGGTGGAGGTCATCGGGCAAATTATTAAAGGCGGTGAATCCATCTGCGCTGAGGCAGGTATCCCGATTGCGGGTGGGCACACTATTGATTCTATCGAGCCGATTTATGGCCTCGTGGTGATGGGTTTGGTGCATCCGTCCAAAGTAAAAAGTAATGCGCGCGCGCAAGTCGGCGATAAATTAATTCTCGGTAAGCCGCTCGGCGTGGGCGTTTTATCGGCGGCGTTGAAAAAAGAAAAGTTGGATGCAGCGGGCTATGCGACGATGATTGCGAATACTACTAAGCTCAATAAACCCGGCATCGCATTGGCGAACATCGCGGGTGTGCATGCCTTAACTGACGTGACGGGCTTTGGTTTGATCGGGCATTTACTCGGCATGACGCGCAGCGCGAAGCTGAATGCAAAATTAAATATGCGCGATATTCCGTTGTTGTCTGGCGTGTTACAGCTTGCCGAAAATGGTTTCATCACTGGAGCCTCAGCGCGTAACTGGGCGGGTTACGGGCATGAGGTGATATTGAGTGCGGCGATTACGCCTGCCGAAAAAGCCTTGTTGACTGACCCCCAAACATCAGGTGGATTACTGGTGTCGTGCGCGCCTAATGTGGTGGATGAAGTGCTAAAATTATTTGCCGATGGCGGCTTTGAACATGCTGCTGTAATTGGTGAAATGGTGGCGGGCGAGGGCAGGGTAGAGGTATAAATATAAGCGCGCCTCTCCTCGTTCGTCATTCCCGCGCCCAGCCAGACATAACTCCGCGTAGCGGACAGCATCTTAATATTGATGATCTGCTTTGTGGAGATTCTGAATTGACTGGGTTCCCGCCTGCGCGGGAACGACGGATAATTTAATTACCGTAGGCATTCTTAAAACACTTTTTAATTTTATTAAGGTAGAACAAAATGAATATTTTTTTATCATCCCAATCGCTTAAATTATTTTTTGCGTCCCTATTTATATTCTTCACCCACACTAGTTTCGCGCAGCAAGTGTTGCGCGTCTCGGCCATACCGGACGAAGCCCCGACCGAGCTGCAACGAAAATTTAAACCACTGGGCGAGTATCTGCAAAGTAAAATTGGTATGCCGGTGGAATTCACGCCCGTCACCGATTATGCAGCGGCGGTGGAAGCCTTGGTCAGCAACAAAGTTGATATGGTTTGGTTTGGGGGCTTTACCTTTGTGCAGGCCAAAGTACGCAGTAATAATCAGGTGATCCCCTTGGTGCAGCGCGAGGAAGATGAAAAGTTTCGCTCGGTGTTTATCACCACAGATAAAAGTATTAACACGCTGCAAGACTTAAAGGGTAAGACTTTTACCTTCGGCTCGGAGTCTTCTACTTCGGGGCATTTGATGCCACGCTCGTTTTTATTGGCGGCAAAAATTAACCCTGAAGCGGATATGAAACGCATCGCATTTTCGGGCGCGCATGATGCCACGGTAGCCGCAGTGGCAGGCGGCAAAGTAGACGCAGGCGCGCTGAATATTTCGGTATGGGAGAAGTTGCTCAACGAGAAAAAATTCGACACCAGCCAAGTGCGGGTATTTTTTACCACGCCCGGTTACTACGATTACAACTGGACCGTGCGCGCCGACATGCCCGCTGAGTTGCGTAGAAAATTGAGCGACGCTTTTCTCGCGCTGGATAAAAATAATGAGCAAGGAAAAATTATTTTAGACTTACAACGTGCCACAAAATTTATTCCAACTCAGGCTGAAAACTACGCCGCCATTGAAGCCGCAGCGCGCAGTGCTGGCTTGTTGAAGTGACGGACTATCATCTAAAAAATATTTCGGCGCGACACCATGCTGCTGCCGCAGACGCGCCGGATGCCTTACATGAAATTAATTTATCCGTAGAGTCAGGCGAGCAAGTTGCCATCATCGGCTCCTCTGGCGCGGGCAAAACAACTTTGCTGCACGTGCTGGCGTGTGCACTGCAACCGCAACTAGGCACGTTCACCTTATTTAACAATGACCCTTGGCAACTAACGCATAGCCAGCGTCACACCTTACGCGGCCAATTATTTCTCGCGCCACAAGTCCCCCCGTTGCCCCCCCGGCAACGAGTCGTCACCACTGTATTGGCAGGACGATTGCCGCAATGGAGTCTGTGGCAAGCCTTTCTTTCGTTGCTTAAACCGAGCGATCCTGCCGCCGCCTTTGAGGCATTAGCGCGTTTAGGCTTACAAGATAAATTATATGAGCGTGTGGATAGATTATCTGGCGGCGAGCGTCAGCGTTGCGGCATCGCCAGACTACTATTGTCCAACGCCCGCATACTGTTGGTAGATGAGCCGCTGTCCGCGCTCGACCCCACGCTCTCGTTGCAAACGCTGACCGTGTTGCGGCAACACGCCAGTTCGCGCGACGCGACATTGATATGCAGCTTGCACCATGTTGAATTTGCCCGCGCTCATTTTCCACGCATTATTGGATTGCGTCAGGGGCGCATCGTGTTTGATTTAGCGTGCGCAGAAGTGACCGATGAAATGGTGCATGACCTGTATAAAAATGGTCAAGAAAACGTTGCTGCCGCCATGGAAAAAGCTGCGTCCACAAACCAAGTCAGTCTAGACTCGCGCTGTTTTTAATGCGCTGCCATCATGTCTTTAAATTCGCCCAACGCTCTTGCTCCCACACATACCGATCCCGCTTGGCGTGGGCGGGTCACGGCTTTTATCATTTTTTTAATTTTGCTGTGGCCGATGCTGGTAGCCAGCGAATTTAAGCCATGGGAATTATTTGATGCACGCAGCTTACGCGCCACCGGGCATTTCCTAAGCAGCTTCGTTCCGCCCGCACACTCGCCCGAATTTTTATCCATGCTGTTGCACGCCACTTGGGAAACCATAGCGATGGCGACGGCTGGATTATCACTCGCCTTATTATTAGCCACCCCACTCACATTCATAGTCACGCAAAATTTATCTATCTCACGCCTTGGCACAGGCAATATGAGCCTGCCTGCAACGCTCATCCGGCAAGGTATACGCTGGCTGCTGATAATTTTACGTAGTGTGCCAGAGCTAGTGTGGGCATTATTATTTGTGCGGATTTTTGGCTTAGGCGCGACGGCAGGCGTGTTGGCAATCGCGCTGACTTACAGCGGCATGTTGGGCAAAGTCTACGCCGAAATTTTAGAGTCCACCGACGCACATGCGACCGACACACTCCTCAAAAATGGCAGCGGACGATTGGGCGCATTCTTCTATGGCGCACTCCCACAATCCGCCGCAGAAATCTTGTCCTACACGCTATACCGCTGGGAATGCGCCATACGCGGCTCGGTGGTGATGGGCTTCGTCGGCGCAGGCGGCTTGGGGCAACGCATGGATGAATCGATGAAAATGTTAGCTGGGGCAGAAGTCGCCAGCATGTTGCTGATATTTATTTTGCTGGTAGCGGCGAGTGATGGCGTGAGTAAATTATTGCGTAGGCAATGGACTTAACATGAGCTTACCGCCCGCCCCCAACATTCGTATTTCAACCTTGTTTTTATTGCTGGCATTGGCAGCTTTAATCGCGCTGAGTTTTTTATCTTTGCCCCTGAATTTAGGGCAGCTATTTTCATCTGAGGCAGCGCGATCTAGCGCGGAATTTTTGCGAGAATTTTTTCCGCCGGATACTTCATCTTTATTTTTACAACGCATCGCGCAGGCCAGCGCAGAGACCTTGGCCATGTCGGCACTGGGCACTTTGATTGCGGTGGTGTTCGCGCTGCTGTTGGCCTTGCCTGCCAGTGGCCGTTTTGGTGACGCGCCGCGATTAATTGCGCGGGGCGTGTTGAATATTATGCGCTCGACTCCAGAATTAATTTGGGCAACGATATTGTTGATCGCAGCGGGGCTGGGGCCATTCGCGGGGACGTTGGCGTTGGCTTTGCATACGGCGGGTGTGTTGGGGCGGCTATTTGCCGATGCGATTGAAAACGGCGAGCCATTGCCAGAACGAACATTGCAAATAAATGGCGTTACGCCGTTCGCCGCTTTTATCTACGCCACCTTGCCGCAAAGTTTGCCGCAGATGATGTCGTACACTTTATATCGCTGGGAAAATAATATTCGCGCTGCCGCGATTTTAGGCGTGGTGGGGGCGGGCGGCTTGGGGCAGATGCTGAAATTTCATTTGTCGCTATTTCAAATGCAACAAGCGGCCAGCGTAATTTTAGCGATGTTGGTATTGGTGCTGATGGTGGACGCGCTGAGTTTTTATTTGCGGCGATGGATGACGCGAGGGTAGGGCGGTGTTAAATTAAATCGGTCGAGCGTGACACACCATAAACCAACCTTTAGCATCCTTCCAAGTTTTGGTCGGCTCAAATTGCGCGAGGCGCAGCATATTTTCGAAGCCCTCTTGCGTGTATTTATAACTATTTTCGGTGTGAATGCGTTCACCTTTTTTAAAATCACGCACGCCATTTTTCCAAGTAACTGTTAGCGCATGTTTCGCTTCTAGATGCATTTCGATGCGGCTTTTTTCTGCGTTATAAAATCCACGATGCAGCCAATCGCGCACTTTAAAATTCGCACCCAGCAGATTATTGAGATGTAACAAAACATTCAAATTAAATGCAGCAGTCACGCCTAATGCGTCGTCATACGCGGCATCCAATATGTGTTTGTCTTTGATTAAATCTACGCCAATGAGTAAGCCGCCATTAAGGTTGCAGGCGGCACGCAGCCTTTTAAAAAATGTCACTGTTTCCTCTGGCGTAAAATTTCCAATAGAGGAGCCGGGATAAAAGAATACTCGCTGGTCACGCTGCACCGCATCTGGTAGACGCAAAGTGTTGGAAAAATCCAAACCCACGCCCGTCATTTTTATGTGCGGAAATCGCTGTGATAAATGATTAACCGACTCGCGCAAGAAATCGACAGAAATATCCACCGGCACATATTGCGCGGGTTGCAGCGACGGGAAAAGTTGCGCGGCCTTAGCGCAATTACCCGCGCCTAAATCAATCAGCGTACAACCTTGGCCGATAACCTGCGCGATCTCGTTTGTGTGGGTGCTGAAAATTTCAGCTTCGGTGCGCGTCGGGTAATATTCGGGCAACTCACATATTGCCGCAAATAATTTTGAGCCCAGCGCATCATAAAAATACTTGGGCAAGGTGTAGGCCTGCTCCGCCATCAAACCTGCGCTTAACTCCGCACGCCAGACATCGATTGATGTCTGGTGAATTTGAATAAATTCCGATGGAAATAATTTTTTTTCGGATGAGGTTGGCATAATAAATCTCAAAAAATAAGGTGGGCTGCAAATACGCTTTGCAGCCCACCTTATTTTATAACGCAATGTGCGCGGCCACTACTTTGTCCGTGGCTTGCCGCCGCTCACTAAGCGAACATTGAGCATTTCTTCTTTGCCTTTGTACTGTGCGCCCTCTGCGCCGAAGCTCAGCACATAAGCGTTGCCCGGGATAGCAGGGACAGTGGCTGTCCAGAAATAATTTGCGGGAGTCTCCGGGAACAACGCGAGGTTGGTGCGCGGGTTGGTGCACTGGCGCTCCACGATCATCGCCAGCTCAGGGATGTGCGGCACACGCCAATCGCTACGACCCGCATAGCCACCTTGTTGATTGAGCTTAGAGGCAGCTTCTTGTGCGGACTGCCAAGTATGCGTTGCGGGCTGCCCCGTGCATGTATTTTCAGACCACGTTTGTCCCAGCGAGCAGCGCATCCAAGTTAACGCAGATTGGTTATCAGTTAACGTGCCATTAACATTACCTTGGTACTGCTCAGCCTTGATCGACAGCGGGTAGTCTTTTGTATTGCAAGTTTGCGCGGCCAACACGGCAGACGATGTAAGCGTACAGGCCAGTAATACACCGCTCAGCAATGCAGAAAAAATAGTACTTTTAGCTTTCATTATTCAACCCTTTTTTGTCAGAAAATAAAATTAAGGTGTGAAAAAAGCGAGCGAAATAATCCGCTCGCTTACAAACATTTAAAGCTGATAAAAATTATTTATCAAAACCAATGCCTGATCCTTTTTTGGGATAGCCCACGCCCGATTTAACGACAATCGGTGCAGTCTGCCTAGTTGCTAGCCCTGGCTCGATTTTGATGCCACGATGCAAATTAAAAGCATAGGCTTCCATCGCTGTCATATCCTCGCTGTTGACATCCAGTGCAGTGCCTTCTTGTGGCACCATGATGCACCAGTTAATCATGTCACGTAGGGGGATGACCTTGCCTAAATTTGCCTGATATTTAGGAAAGGTTTGCGGATTGGAGGCGGCCGCATCAGGGTGACAGTTACCGCAAGCTAACCCGTTATTGGTCATGGATGGCTTGGTGCCGTGCCACAAATCACGCCCTTTATCGACCAGTGCCAGTAATGCTTTTTCTTGATCCGCCAATTCAGCAGCGGTGTACGGCTCGCGGGCGGCGGCGGGGTTGGAGGCAATCAATAGAACCAAAGCAAGCGGTGCAACAAGGCGCGTGGTCAGGCTAAAAGCGTTTTTGTTTTTCAATTTCATGTTGTGTCCCTCCTTAAATATCGAAGCCATTTTTCATGGTCTTAGGCAACATATCTGCCCATGTCTGATAATGCATTGTTCCCTTAAAGTTCTTTTCAAGATCGATAAGTTGGAAGCCGTTACCGTCTTCGATATTGCCCGGATCAACGCGATTCATCTGCATACCTGGGAATTTATTTTTAACGTCGGGATAGGGCCACGGCCAAGAGGTAGACAGCGTACCGACCGAGCTGAGGTTGCCAATTTTGTTGTAAACGGTTTGATGTACGTGACCATGAAAGGCCATCACACGTTCAAACTTTTTCAGGATGTCGCGAATTTCTGGCGCATCTTCAGTTTGAAAATTCCAACGCGGGTAGTAGTCCCATAGCGGTGAATGGGTGAACATCACTACAGGCGTATCTGACTTGAGGTTTTTGACATCTTTCTTCAGCCAGTCGAGCTGCTCTTCGCGCACGCCCCAAGGGCCTGCGATAGGGCTTTCTAGCATTTCCATCACGCCCATTCTTTCTTTGGCTGACATTCCGGCAGCTGTCCAAAAATCGCGTACCAAAATAGAATTCATGCCGATGAAATGCACACCTTTGTGATCGAAAGACCAAGTGGGTTTGCCAAAATTACCTGTCCACGCCGCGCCCATATCCAAATACCAATCATGCTCGCCAGGAATATGATGAACTGGCATAGGTAGCTTAGCTAGAATTTTTTTGCCTTTTTCAATTTGATCGACCGTGCCGTTCTGTGCAATATCGCCGCAGTAAACGACAAAATCAGGCAGCGGTTTCATGCTCAACACATCATCCACGGCCTTGGCCAGAATGTGGTCAAACTTGTGATTGGCTTGGCTAAAAAGATGGGCATCGGTGAGTATGGCGAAACGGAAGGGGGTGGTTTTGCTTTTACCGACGGCGGCTTCAGCCACTTGCACCATGCCGAAATTAACCCCCACCGCACTGGCTACCACAGTAGCTAATCCAGCTTTACCTGTGACGCTTATAAATTCTCGTCTATCTATATTATTGAAGTCTGTCATTGCTTTCTCCTTATAGTTTTCTTGTTAAAAATAACATGCTAAATGTTTGCAACCGAGAGACTAATGTCCGCAGTGACTTTAAGGGTCGCTACTAGCATACACAACTTTAAAATGTTTAACACCGAGAAGCGCATCAAGCCACTTCCGTTACCCTACAGGAATAAATATGCTTGATGCTTCGATATTATTGATATGTGCACAGGAGAAAATTACTCGAACACACATTGCAAATTATCGCCATAGCCTCGGCGCATGTCAATATTTATCACGCTATAACTTATGGGCAACCTGCCCAGATAACCTGCCCAGACAACCTAACGCCCCGTCATATCCACGCAAGTACTGTGCAGCGTTTTTATAACGCAAAATATATACGTCAATGCTTCTGCCTTGATTGAGTATTAGAGCGCGACCTTGTTATCATCGTCGATCCATGTTTTATTTCCGCAACCCTAATAAAATAGCCTCCGCCTTGACTCCGCAATAGACATAGATGCCCAGCCCAACCAGCAAGCCCACCGCAGTCAACATCATCCACACCCCTTGCATGGATTCGATGCCGTTGTGCAACGCGCCTTTGAACATGAGCATGAGTGCTTCGATAGAAACTGCAATTAAAATGGCAGCAATAAAGCGTGTG
This sequence comes from Candidatus Nitrotoga sp., assembly GCA_031420955.1. Taxonomy (GTDB): domain Bacteria; phylum Pseudomonadota; class Gammaproteobacteria; order Burkholderiales; family Gallionellaceae; genus Nitrotoga. The sequence continues at coordinate 11,102 of JANONT010000140.1, forward strand.
ATGGTGCGGCGTGTCGAGCTGTGGCGCAAAATATCTTTACGCATCAGCACCTCTTCTTCCAAAATGGTTTTGCCTAAATCAAAAATTGCCAAGGCCAACGTTATAAAAATAATGATGCTGAACGGTTTAAGCTGTATTGCTTCCAGCGTATGCCCAGTATGAAAAAGTGTGGCGATGTCGCTGAAGGCGGCATATAGCAATACCAGCACCACGCTCAGTAGGCCAATCACAATCAATACATAAATAGATTTGAAGAATGGCTCAAAACGAGTGCGCGAACTATCTCCCATAAAAAACGCAATCGTTTTTGCCAAGTCTAAATCCAGCACCAAGTAGCCGTGTTGTACCAAAGGTAGGCAATCCGCTATCCGAGAAGCCGGATGCGGAGTTGTCAGCGCGCTGGCCGGATTGGTTAATTTAACCGCCGCGCTCAGGCATAGCTTGTTATTGACTGTAGAAAGATAAGGCTCGGTCACCACTACTTGCTCGGTGCGTTGCGCCAGCAAAAAATAGGGACGTTGGCTGCGATTTTTGCCCAAGCAGCTATTTGCCTGGCGCATCTTTTCCGAGTGGTTCACATTCTCGCTGGTTTGAATGCCATTTTGATCTAGCGTGTAAACCAAGGTGGCAAACGGATAGTGCTTGCTTAATGCTTTTAATGCTTGCCGCAATTTTGCAGTATCCCCCAGTAATTCTGGGGAAGAAATTCCGCTGAGTATAGTCGCTAACAATTCTTGCAAGCCTGCCCGATGTTCGCGGTATCGTTCGATGATATTGAGGTAGTTCATAGTAGTAATTGGGAGCAGTAATATTCACTAAGATAGTCCTATGCACTGTCGTTCCAGCTTGTGCGGGAACGACGAATTTTTGGTCGTGGGATTATTTGGTTCTAAAACTTCACTTCGCCCCATAACCAAAATTTATTGGTGTCGATGCGGGCAGGCACACTGCTTGATTTAAAGCTGCCATATTTAGCACCCAGCAAATAATTTCGATCAAAGTTTTTTGTCGCGATCAAATTCCACTCGGTGCCATATTTTGTGCTGCCTGTATCGGCGCGGTAATCGTGATAGACCGCACCCAATTTGGTGTCGTACAACACGGTGTTTGCGGACAGATAAGCATCTTTCAAGCCGGTGGCTGGCGTGGTTAAAAACATATCAACCCAGCCATTAAAGGCATGCAGCGTGGCTAACGGTGTGGAGAATGATTTAACCCCATCGCCACCCAGCACCTCATAACCCAATTTGAATTCAGCAACTTTTAGATCGAGGCCGCCTTCGATCAATGAATACGAATTGCTATAAGTGGCAGGGTTGTCTTTGTAATTGGATTGCTTCGCATATTCCACGGTGTACAGCAGATTATATAAATCAATCGGCGCGCTGCCTTTGAATCTCAAGCCATAAGTTTTAGTTGAATTAACTTGATTAGCGGCAGGCAAATCATAATCTAAAAAATAACCATATCCGACTACTTCACCCACAGCAAAGCCTTTGTAATTCACGTTAAAAATGGGTGAATTCATTTTATGATTACCTGCCGCCGCGCCAGATGTGGCAATGGCGCGATCACTGTTGATGCGATTGGCATTGGTTAAATAGCCCACGGTTATTTTTGTGTCGGGCAAGTAATCGTTAACAACGGTCAGCGCGTCAAAGGTTTGTTCATTTTGCCGCCAACCCACATTACCGATAAATCGGGCGTTGTCCAGAATGAGCCGTTGCCGTCCGTATTTCAGAGTGGTTCTGCTGTCCAGTTCCTTATAGCTTAAAAAGGCTTGATTCATTTCTGTCGTCTCTGGGTCGGCCACGATTGCATAGTTAGTTTTGTTGTTAGCGGTGCTGTTGTAATGCCCCGCGCCTAATGTTTTAAGTGTTTCTGCTTCTACCATCACCGCAAAATTTTTGAATGTAGCGGTCTCGTAACCAAAGCGCAGACGTATTGTTGAGGCATCGGCTTTATTGGGCAGGGTGGTTTTTCCTGGGTTACGCACCCCTTCATAACGGTATTGCAGGCTAGCTGAATCCTTGCCGCCCGTGATGGCCTCGGTGATGGTCTCAGCGGCGTGCGCGCTTGTTGCAATAGCCAAAAATACAAGCGCGGCTAAGATTGCGAATAGTTGTTGCATCAAATTTTTGCTATTTTGTTTCATGATATTTCCTCCAGTGGTGAGTGTGATTAAGTATTGTTATGCGGCTACTTTTGCGTGCTTCTGATACAAAAATTCCAACACCTCGCTGCGTAGCCTGTGATAGCGCGTGTTGTTAGCCAGCGCTATACGGTCACGCGGTTTGGGTAAATCAACTTCCAAAATTGAACCAATAGTGGCCGCCGGGCCATTGGTCATCATCACGATGCGATCAGACAGCAATACCGCTTCATCCACATCATGTGTCACCATCACCACGGTGCTGTGAGTGGCGGCCACAATTTTCATCAGTTCGTCTTGCAAATGGGCGCGGGTCAAGGCATCCAATGCGCCAAATGGCTCATCCATTAACAGCACCTTGGGTTGCATAGATAAAGCGCGCGCAATGCCTACCCGCTGTTTCATGCCGCCTGAAATTTCATGGGGATATTTATCTGCGGCATGACCCAGATGCACCAAGGTCAGTGCTTCCCGAGTGCGCTCCTTGAGTTGTAGGGGGCTTTCGGTTGCGCCAAACACGCGCTCGACAGCCAGATGAATATTGCCGTAACAAGTGAGCCACGGCAGCAGCGAATGATTTTGAAACACCACGCCACGATCCGGCCCCGGCCCCGCAATCTCGCGTCCCGCACAAAACATGAAGCCGCTGGTGGGGGAGAGCAAGCCCGCAAACAGGTTGAGCAAAGTCGACTTGCCGCAACCGGAGTGACCAATCAGCGTGATGAATTCACCTTGGCTGATGCGTAAGTTGACGTTCTCCAGCGCGACAAATTTTCCGTGCTTGGTGTCGAACGACATGTGCACGTTTTCGGCCAGTACATACTTTTGTAGTGTGTTCATAGATGCTCCCTCAATAGCTGAAACGTTTGGCGAGCAACACTAGAATTTTTTCCAGTAACAAGCCGATGATGCCCACCACAAAAATTGCGATGATGATGTGCTCCACGTTCAGATTGTTCCATTCGTCCCACACCCAAAATCCGATACCGATGCCGCCAGTCAGCATTTCTGCGGCTACGATAACCAGCCATGCTGTGCCGATGGATAAGCGGATTCCGGTCAACACAAAAGGCAAAGTGGCGGGAAAAAGAATTTTGGTAAACACTTTCCACTCCGATAACTTGAGTACCCGTGCCACGTTGAGATAATCTTGTGGCAATTGGCGTACACCCATGGCTGTGTTGATAATCATCGGCCAGATGCAGGATATAAAAATCACCCAGATGGCGGCAGGGTTAGCCGCCTTGAACACCAGCAAGCCGATTGGAAGCCAAGCCAGCGGAGACACAGGGCGCAGCATACTGACGATAGGCGAGGTCATTTTGTCGAGAAAATCAAAACGCCCCACCATAAATCCCAGCGGTATACCAACGAGTGCCGCCAGCCCAAAACCGATGCCGACCCGCTGCAAGGAGCTCAAAATATTCCAGCCTATGCCTTGGTCATTCGGCCCATTTTCATAAAATGGATCGCTGAATAATTCCACGGCAGCATCCCAAGTTTTAACGGGCCCGGGCAAATTGGGGCTGGTCAGCGCGATTAAGCCCCAGATGGCAATAAACAGCGCGATCCCACACACGGGGGGTAAAAGCGAGGTGGCTATAAATTTTTTAGGCATCACGCTCGCACCTTAAAGCTGGCGGCATAAGCTTTGGGATCTTTGCCATCCCACACCACGCCATCTATGAGTTTTGAGCTACGCATGACCTCTTTGGGTACGGGCACTTTCACTTGCGCGGCGGCTTCTTTGTATAGATCAATCTGGTTAATTTTTTTAGAAACAGCCAGGTAATCTGGGTCTTCTTTCAATAATCCCCAACGTTTATGCTGCGTCAGAAACCACATGCCATCGGATAGATAGGGGAAATTCACCGCGCCATCGTTGTAAAAACGCATCAGGTTCGGGTCTTTCCATTTTTTGCCCAGACCATCTTCGTAGTTGCCCATAAAGCGTTGCTCAATCACCTCTTCCGCCGTATTAACATGCGATTTTTCCGCGATTAATTGCGTCACTTTCGGACGATTAGCCAGCGTGTCTATATATTTAGAAGCCTCTAAAATTGCCATGATTAAAGCGCGTGCCGTGTTCGGATTTTTCTGCACAAAATCCGCCGTGCAGCCCAGCACTTTTTCTGGATGATCCTTCCAGATGTCTTGTGTGGTCGCTGCAGTAAACCCAATCTTGTCAGCGATAGCGCGGGCATTCCACGGCTCGCCCACACAATAACCATCCATGTTGCCGACGCGCATATTGGCCACCATTTGCGGCGGCGGAATAGTGATGGTTTTCACATCGCTCAAAGGATTAATGCCGTGACTGGCCAGCCAGTAATACAGCCACATGGCGTGCGTGCCCGTGGGGAAAGTTTGAGCGAAGGTGTAGTCGCGCTTCTCGCTATCCACCAGTTTTTTAAGTGCCTCGCCCGTGGTGACTTTTTTATCCTTGAGTTGATTAGAAAGCGTGATGGCCTGACCATTATTATTCAGCGTCATCAACACCGACATATCGGTTTTTTGTCCGCCGATGCCCAGTTGCAAGCCATACACTAGGCCGTACAAAACGTGTGCGGCATCCAGCTCACCATTCACCAATTTGTCGCTCACGGCAGCCCAAGATGCCTCTTTAGAAAGCACAATTTTGATGCCGTATTTTTGGTCGAACCCCATTTTTGCGGCGACCACGACCGACGCACAATCAGTAAGCGGGATAAAGCCAATCTTGATTTCCTTTTTTTCCGGCGCATCCGAGCCTGCCGCCCAAGCCATGCTGCGTAACCCTGTTGGCATCAGACCAGACAGGGCTGCGCCGCCTAACACGGCCATGCCACCTTTAATAAAATCCCTGCGATTCTTTTTAAATTGCTCGTTCATGTCTGCTCCTTGATTAAATTTAACGCAATAAAAAAAGGTGTCGCATTCACAGAAAATAATTTCTGTGAATGGACACCTTTGCCCTATTACTTTCAAACCGACGTTGGCCTGAAAGTATTTCTTACTTAGCTCGCCATTGAGCTGTTGTTTGCACTAAAAGCATTAACCGTGCCAACTAAAAAATTAAACCAACCAATTAATAAAGTTAAACCAATAGCTCCGCCACTGAAACGATTTGCCGCGCCACTTCGCTCAACTTGATACCTTTGCTCATAGCCATTTTACGCAAGGCCTGATAAGACTCTTCTTCCGACCAGCCGCGTTGCTTCATTAAAATACCCTTGGCGCGTTCAATATCTTTGCGCTCTGCAAGCTGGGTTTCAGCTTTTTCTAAATCTTGGCGTAAGGATTGCAACTCGTTAAAGCGCATGATCGCCACGTCCATAATGGAGCGCAACCGCTCACCTTTAAGGCCATCCACCACGTAGACGCTCACGCCCGCGCGTATGGCGTGCTGCATTTTCTCTTTATCACCATCATTGGTGAACATTACAATAGGCCGGGGCTGGTCGCGGCTGATTACGCACAGATGCTCCAGCGTGTCTCGATCTGGCGATTCGGTATCCAGAATAATCATATCCGGCTTGAGCTCGCCCACCAGCCCCACCAGATCAGAGCTGGCAGTGACGTGCGCCGCAATGTGGCAGCCTGCTTCATGCAAAGCATGTTTTAGCATCACTGCGCGCGCTAGATTTTCTTCCACCAGCAGCACGCGCAGGGGCTGACTTTTGTTGTTTAAGTTTTGGCTCATGCTGGGGCATACGCAATACCCATGCCATCTGTTCCAACGCCCTATTGATTGGGAGTGGGCGGATTGAAAAATTTCCATGCACTCATTTAATGCAAAATTAAATTGAATCGAGCAAGGCCGCACCAAAGTAGCTACTGCCGCGCTGTTAACTTCAGCTCTTTATACATCATTACGCTAAGCTGTTTAAGGAGGTGTTGTGATGG
>JANONT010000141.1:0-1959 GCA_031420955.1 Candidatus Nitrotoga sp.
CCCACCGCCGATGGTTTCCAGATATTCCAAATAGACCGTGCCACCGCTGGTAGTGACGCGCACGCTATTGGGTAAGGCCAAACGTAAATCGCGGGAAAGACGGCGCAGCGCGGTATCGACGATGTCGGTCATTTCGGCGCGGCGCGCCACATCTATATATTGCTGCACCGGTGTCCTGAGAAACATCGCGACCATGCCGCCAATGATGCCCGTGATGACAATGACGACAATCATCTCTACCAGCGTGAAGCCGGCTGCTTTAGAAAAAAAAGTAGGACGTTTCATCAAGGCGCACCGTTCGGTGAGTAGCGCGTGCGATAGCTGTCCAGCGCAATCATTTCGCCATTAGGTGCGGTCACGGCCACCGTAATCAGCAGCGAATCTGCTGCTGTGATGCCCCCCCATGCTGCTTGCTGTATGGCAACCGTCGCGCTGTATGCCGCGAGATTGGCGATCTGCACATTGCTTATATCGCGTATGCCACCGTTGCCCGCGTTCATGGTGAAATTATGATAATCGCTGACGTTATCAAAAGGGGTAGTGCTGCTATAGCGCGTCTCCCCTGCCTCTGCGCCGATGACGGCATCTTCTGACACGGCAGCGCAGCCGCCCACATTGGCAGCAGTAAGGACATTGGCATCGTCAGTATCACAAAAAGTAAAGGGCATAAGCTGCACCTCTTCCATAAGCGATTCGGCAATAGCCAAGGCCTGTTTGCGTAGGAGCGGGTCGGCACTGGCGCGCGTGGTTGTATTCATCATCAGCAATATTCCGGCCAACGCGACGCTGACGATGACGATAAACATCACCAGCTCGATCAAGCTGCTGCCGCGTATATTACGGCGAGTGCACATAGCCTGTTCCCGCTTCAATAGTGATGCTGTGGGTCACATTTGTGATATTGATAACTTGATTGTTGGCCAATGAAGGCGCGCCTAGCGCATTAAAATTAAACGCGGTTGGCACGGTAGTAAACGTGGTGCCCGCAGGCGCGTTGATCACATAAGCCCCGCCATCGCTCAGCGAGCTGAGTGTTGTGCCGCATGCCGCCGTTACCCCCATCGTGAGCGAAACACTTGTACTGGTAAACGCCACACACACAAAACGACGTTGTGCGATGGCAATTTTTTGCGCATAACGCAAAGAAGCTTGCACTTGATCGGCAAAGCCGCGTGCTTGAAAAACATTGGTGTCAGTAAACCGTGGCGCAATCACCGCCGCCAAGATGCCGACGATGACCAACACCATGACCAACTCGACCATGCTGAAGCCTCTGTAAAAACGCTGGCGCAGCAGAACTTTGCCAAAAGATTTAGCCAGCGTTTCCTTATATTGCTTCATCGCACCGCCCCCCAAACTTCATGGGCAAAATTATAGGATGTTGCTCGCTGAAGTATTTTCAAACACACCTCTGTTGTAACTTAACAACCACCTGTAGTCGCGACATATTGAGGCGGAGCGATTGTGCTGGTGGCAGCCGTATAAGCAATCTTGCAGCTTGCTGGAGTCGGTGCACCCGCACTGCGAATATCGGCAGAACTGGTGGTGAAATCACCACTGACATCCATTACCTTGGCCAACTCCGTGCCATTGGTGGCAAAGCCATAAGCGGTTGCGACCGTCGCACCATTTACTGTCACGTTAGCAGGTGTCGCCGTCGTACCGGATAAAAGATTACCCACTGCGGCTTTAGCATAAATCATTGAGTTGGCTGAACGCATGGAGCCTTCCACGCTGCTCATCGCCGCCACACGTGCATCCGTGCTGATGTTCACAAATTTCGGCAAAGCCGTGGCGGACAAAATCCCCAATATCACGATCACCACAATTAACTCGATCAAGGTAAAGCCCTGTTGATTTTTCATTTCACTGCTCCTTATTTATTCAGGCCGCAACCTGTTTAATTGAATCAAAAGCGAGACCATCTCGCGCTCGATTCTGCTCGACTGACGTTAAATT
>JANONT010000142.1:0-31887 GCA_031420955.1 Candidatus Nitrotoga sp.
GTTTATAAGCCAGGCTCTGGCAGCGGATGGCGCAGTTACATCTCCAGCTACAGGTAGCATCGTTGAAACGTTGATGTTTATGGCACCGCTGATTTTGATGTTTTACTTTTTGATTGTTAGGCCGCAGCAGAAGCGCGCCAAAGAGCAGAAGTTGGTTTTGGAAAATCTGCAAAAAGGCGATGAGATCGCAACGATTGGTGGCCAAATTGGCACGCTCACGCGGGTGGGCGATGTGTATGTTCATGTGGAAATTGCCGATGGTGTGGTCATCATTATGCATAAGAGTGCGGTGCAGACGGTATTGCCGAATGGGACGATTAAGTCGATTTGATTCCAGTGTGCAATTGAACCGATAACTGTGTCAGTTTTGTCAGGCACGCCTTGCCGCACTCAAATGTGCTGTCTGCGTCGCGCCTTTCCTCACATCCTTGTTCTCGGCTCAATTGCTTTCTGGAATCCGCATTAATTGCTGTCTAAGAAAATTGAAATCCAAGGTACGCCAATGAACCGTTATCCCCTGTGGAAATATCTGTTAATCCTGTTTGTGATTGTGCTGGGATTTCTGTACACCTTGCCGAATTTTTATGGTGAGTCGCCCGCCGTGCAGGTGATGCCGCTGCGCTCCAGCATTAAGGTGGATGCGGCTTTGCTGCAGCGAGTGACCACGGCATTGAGTGCCGCCAATGTTAATGCCGAGATGGTTTCTCTGGATGCGGGCAGCATCAAAGCGCGTTTTAACGATACCGATAGTCAACTCAAAGCAAAAGATATTCTGCAAACGCAGTTGGGCGACGGTTATGTGATCGCGCTCAATCTATTGTCACGTTCGCCGCAATGGCTGACGGCGATACACGCGCAGCCCATGTATTTGGGTTTGGATTTGCGCGGCGGGGTGCATTTTCTGTTGCAAATTGATATGCAAGGCGCGTTGACCAAAGCCGTAGAAGCGGCGGCAGGCGATATACGCAGCACCCTGCGCGAGCTGAATATTGCGTATTCCGGCGTGAGCAGAAATGGCTTGGCGGTGACGGTGAAATTTCGCGATGAAGACACGCGCGGCAAAGCCGAGGCCGAGTTGAGGCAGCGATTTAACGGCTTAACATTTAATGATAGAAATGAAGGCAGCGATTTTTTATTGCTGGTTGCGCTCAAGCCAGAGGAAGAAAAGCGCATTCAAGAGTCTGCCGTACAGCAAAATTTGCTGACCTTGCGTAATCGGGTGAATGAGCTGGGCGTGGCCGAGCCGGTGATTCAGCAGCAGGGTTTAGATCGCATCGTGGTGCAATTGCCGGGCGTGCAAGACACTGCCCGCGCCAAAGATATACTCGGCCGCACCGCCACGCTGGAAGTGCGTTTGGTGGATGACGAGCAGCAGTTTTCTGGCACGGTCGCGCCCTTCGGCACGGACATATTTAAGGAAAAAGACGGCACGCCGCTGTTGGTAAAAAAGAGTGTGCTGTTCACTGGGGACCGCATTAACGACGCGCAGCCCGGCTTTGATAGCCGCAGCAATGACCCGGCAGTACACATTGGTTTGGATGGCGTGGGCGCACGCAAATTTAAAGAAGCCACGCGCGAAAATGTAGGCAAGCGCATGGCGATTATTCTGTTTGAAAAAGGCAAAGGTGAGGTCATCACCGCGCCCGTTATCCGCGAAGAAATTGGTGGCGGGCGCGTGCAAATCAGCGGATCGATGACCACTAGCGAAGCGCAAGATATTTCTTTACTGCTGCGTGCAGGCGCGTTGGCTGCACCGATGGAAATTGTTGAGGAGCGTACCGTAGGGCCCAGTTTGGGCGCGGATAATATCGCACGTGGCTTTAATTCGACCAAGATTGGGTTTATTGTCATCGCGATTTTTATGATCGCGTATTACTTAATGTTCGGCATGATTTCTGTGCTGGCACTGGGCGTAAATTTGCAGTTGCTGGTGGCCTTGCTGTCCATGTTGCAAGCGACTTTGACGCTACCCGGTATGGCCGGTATCGCGCTGACACTGGGTATGGCGATTGATTCCAACGTGTTGATTAACGAGCGCATACGCGAGGAATTACGCAATGGAAATTCTCCGCAATCCTCTATTCATGCGGGTTACGAGCAGGCGTTCGCAACTATACTAGATTCCAACATCACCACCTTAATTGCTGGCATCGCGCTATTTATGTTCGGCTCAGGCGCGATACGCGGCTTTGCCGTGGTGCTGTGTTTGGGGATTTTGACTTCGATGTTTAGCGCGGTACTGGTGTCGCGTGCGATGGTTAATTTGATGTATGGGCGCAAGGCTCGGCTCAATAAGGTGCCGATAGGCTAGGGACGGCAAATGGAATTTTTTAGAATCAAGCAAGACATCCCATTCATGAGTTATGGGCGTTACACAACGGCAATTTCGCTGATTACGTTTGTGCTGGCGGTGTTTTTTATAACCACACGCGGGCTGAATTTCGGGATTGATTTTACGGGCGGCACGGTCATGGAAGTGCATTACGCGCAGCCTGCAGATTTAAATAAAGTGCGCGCAGAAATTGCCAGCATGGGTATGCACGATGTGTTGGTACAAAATTTTGGCAGCAGTCATGATGTGCTGATTCAAGTGCCGCTCAAGCAAAACACGCTGGGCGCGAAATTAAGCGACCATGTGCTCGACACGCTGCGAAAACAAGATGCCAGCGTAGAAATACGGCGCGTAGAATTCGTCGGGCCACAGGTGGGTAAAGATTTGGTGGAGAACGGCGCGCTGGCGTTGTTGCTGGTGTCGCTGGGTATCATCTGCTATCTGTGGGTGCGCTTCGAGTGGAAATTTGGGGTCGCGGCTATTATTGCCAACTTGCATGACGTGATTATTATTTTAGGATTCTTTGCATTTTTCCGCTGGGATTTTTCGCTCTCGGTGTTGGCTGCGGTGCTGGCCGTGTTCGGTTATTCGGTGAATGAGTCAGTGGTGGTGTTTGACCGTATCCGCGAAAATTTCCGCAAAATGCGTAAGGCGGGCGTGGCCGAGGTGATCGACAACGCTATCACGCGCACCATGTCGCGCACGATTATTACCCACCTCAGCACGCAAATTATGGTGACGGCGATGTTGTTTATGGGCGGTGAGACGCTGCATTATTTCGCGCTGGCATTGACCATCGGCATCTTGTTCAGTATTTATTCATCGGTCTTGGTGGCTAGCCCAATTTTAATGATGCTGGGCGTGTCGCGACAGGATTTTATCAAGCCAGAAAAAACGACAGAAGAGGCATTGCCATAATTTTATGGAACTGCTGATGTCATTTGTAGATGTTGTCCTGCATCTGGATACCTATCTGCTCACGCTCACACAAAAATATGACCAGTGGATTTATGCAATATTATTTCTGATTATTTTTCTGGAAACGGGCGTGGTGATTATGCCGTTTTTGCCGGGCGATTCTTTATTGTTTGTGGCAGGCGCGCTGTGCGGGTTGGGGATGTTGCAGGTTGAATGGCTGATCCCATTGCTGATGATTGCGTCATTTAGCGGCGATAACACCAATTATTGGATAGGGCGCACAGTGGGATTAAAGTTGGTGCAACGCCCAGGATTATTTAACGCGAAACATGTCGAAAGCGCGAACGCTTTTTATGCCAAGCATGGCGGTAAGACCATGATTTTTGCGCGCTTCCTACCTATCGTCCGCACTTTCGCGCCATTTGTGGCAGGCATCGGCCAGATGCAATATCGGTTATTTATGGGATTCAGCGCACTGGGCAGTATTTTGTGGGTGAACACCTTTGTGCTGGGCGGCTATTTTATGGGCAACATCCCCGTGGTAAAAGACAACTTGACCATAGCCGTGTTGGTCATTGTTGTGGTCTCATTGCTGCCTGGATTAATCAGACTTATCCGGCATCGGACTTAGGGTATCTCTCAAATCCAACTTCCACCCGCAAGGGGTAGACCGTGGTTGTAAAGCCGATGAATCGGCAACAACCACGCACCGTCGCCATGCTGTGTTGCTCATAAAAATGACTCCTAACATATCAAACATATGCGTCGTCGTCATTTTTGATTCGTGCCTTGCTTGGCTTAGGAATTTGGATTTTTAGAAGCACCTTGCAGCGGGTCAAGTAATCCGACATTCAGCTACGCTTTTAGATCACCAACTCTTCTTCAGAAAACTCTAGTTTCACCTTGTCGTTTTCATCGACTGTCACAATCACTTTGCCACCGTTGGTTAAACGCCCAAACAGCAGCTCGTCTGCCAGTGCGCTGCGAATGGTGTCTTGGATGAGCCGCGCCATGGGACGTGCGCCCATAAGAGGATCGAAACCCACTTTTGCCAAGTAAGTTTTCAGTGCGTCGGTGAAAACGATTTCGACTTTTTTCTCATGCAATTGCTCTTCTAATTGCATTAAAAATTTGTCTACTACACGTAAGATGATCTCGCGATCCAGCGGCGCGAACGAGATGGTGGCATCTAAACGATTACGGAATTCTGGCGAGAATAAACGCTTGATCTCCGCCATTTCATCGCCACCCGTCGCGCTCTTGGTGAAGCCGATTTGCACCTTGCTCAGCGCCTCTGCGCCTGCGTTGGTGGTCATCACAATAATTACATTGCGAAAATCTACCTTGCGCCCATTGTTGTCGGTCAGCGTGCCGTGATCCATCACTTGTAACAGCACGTTGAAAATATCGGGATGCGCTTTTTCAATTTCATCCAGCAATAAAACGCAGTGCGGCTGCTTGTTGATAGCTTCGGTGAGCAGGCCGCCCTGATCGAAGCCGACATAACCGGGAGGTGCGCCAATCAAGCGTGACACGGCATGACGCTCCATGTATTCCGACATATCAAAACGGTGCAGCGGCATCCCCATTGCGTAGGCAAGTTGGCGTGCCACTTCTGTTTTACCCACCCCAGTCGGGCCAGAAAAGAGGAAGCTTCCGATGGGTTTTTGCGGATGACCGAGGCCGCTGCGCGACATTTTGATGGCGCGCGCTAATGCGTCAATCGCGGCGTTTTGCCCGAACACCACCGCTTTCAAATCGCGATCCAAGGTCTTCAGCGCGTTGCGATCATCCGACGAAACCGTACGTGGTGGGATGCGCGCAATACTCGCGATAATGGCCTCGATTTCATTTTTGCCGATGGTCTTTTTCTGCTTAGACTTGGGCAAAATACGTTGTGCCGCGCCTGCTTCGTCGATCACATCAATTGCCTTGTCGGGCAAATGTCTATCGTTGATGAAGCGCGCAGATAGCTCTGCCGCGCTAATGAGTGCCGCCGCGCTATATTTGATGCCGTGATGCGATTCGAAACGTAGCTTTAAGCCACGTAAAATTTCTATTGTTTGTTCGACAGTGGGTTCGATGACATCTATTTTTTGGAAGCGGCGTGAGAGGGCGTGGTCTTTTTCGAATACGCCGCGATACTCTTGATAAGTGGTCGCGCCGATGCACTTTAATGCTCCGCTGGATAATGCGGGCTTGAGCAAATTAGAGGCATCCATCGTGCCGCCGGAAGCCGCGCCTGCACCGATCAAGGTATGAATTTCATCAATAAATAAAATCGCGTTTGGCGCGTCAGCTAATTCTTTAAGCACCGCTTTTAAGCGTTGCTCAAAGTCACCACGATATTTTGTGCCCGCCAATAACGCGCCCATATCAAGCGAGTAAACATGTGCATCGTTTAATATTTCCGGCACATTTTTTTCGGTAATGCGCCGCGCTAATCCCTCAGCAATCGCTGTTTTACCGACACCTGCTTCACCCACCAACAGCGGATTATTTTTGCGACGACGGCATAGAGTTTGGATGACACGATCAACCTCATTGTCGCGGCCGATTAAAGGATCAATTTTGCCCGCTAAGGCCTGTGCATTCAGGTCGAGCGTGTAGTCGCGTAGCGCGCCGCGTTGGCCGGGTTCTTGGTCGACTTCAGCTTCGTCGACTTTGGGCGTACCCGTAGGTGTAGCCTTGTCTTTGTTAATGCCGTGCGCGATGTAATTGACTACGTCCAGCCGTGTAATCGCGCGCTGGCTCAGGAAAAAAACAGCGTGGGAGTCTTTTTCGCCAAACAGGGCAACTAAAATATTCGCGCCCGACACTTCTTTTTTATTGGCTGATTGCACGTGCAGTATGGCACGCTGTATCACGCGCTGAAAGCCAACAGTAGGTTGTGTGTCCACTTCCTCGTTGCCGGGCGTGATGGGCGTGTGGGTGTTAATAAACTCCGCCAAGACTGTGCGCAGCTCATTAATATCCGCACCGCAGGCACGCAACACATGCGCGGCGGAAGTGTTGTCCAACATGGCGAGCAATAGATGCTCGACCGTGATGAATTGATGCCGTTTTTGGCGCGCCTCAACAAAGGCTAGATGTAAACTAATTTCAAGTTCTTGTGCGATCACGGCTATGACTCCTCTGTTTCACATCTTAGTGGATGTTCGTGCTGCTTTGCAAACGATGTGACCTGTGCCACTTTGGTCTCAGCAATATCTTTGGGGTACACGCCACAAATTGCAGAGCCTTCCTTGTGTACTTTGAGCATACTCTGAACCGCACGTTCATGGTTCATATCGAAAAATTTTTGAAAAACTTCAATCACAAATTCCATTGTGGTGAAATCATCGTTAAACAACAAAACGTTATATGGCCTAGGCGGCTTGGATTTTTGCTGCACTTTTTCTAACAATGCAGTATTACTGTGCTTGGTTACCATAGTTGCCATTATCGCAATATATGCAAGTGTATGTCGGTTGAATAGTGAACTTTTTCAAGTAGCCCACAATTTTATTTCATTAGGACTTGACGACATCGGGTAAATAGGAGTAAAAAGCGCGTGGGTGTTTGAATCAAAGTTTCTGCAGTACTGGTTTTGCCATGTGCGGTCTTTTGGAATTCAAACAGTTTCACGGGAATCCACCCGGTTTTAGTTAAGGAAGCAATAGCATGGCAAACGGTACAGTAAAGTGGTTCAATGATGCAAAGGGTTTTGGTTTTATTACGCCAGATGATGGTAGCGAAGATTTGTTCGCACATTTCTCTGCGATCAATATGAGCGGTTTCAAATCGCTTAAAGAAGGTCAGAAAGTGACTTTTGATATTGTTCAAGGACCAAAGGGTAAGCAAGCTTCAAACATTCAGGCCCCTTAATCGGTTTCTGAGTTCGACAAAAAAGCCCGCTAAGCAATTAGCGGGCTTTTTTTATTGAGATCGCCAAGCGCCGCATATGTTTTATCATCGCTTCACCAAATGCCGAGCAGGATACTTCGGTTACGCCAGTGGTGAGTTGCGCAAAGTCATACGTCACCGTTTTTGCCGCAATCGCGCCGCCGTACTCAAAAACAAGTACATCAAATTGGCGAGCATGCCCTCAGTATTGGACATCTCTCCCATGCGCGTGGTACGGATATTGATATGTACCAATTTTACACGTTCCCTGGGGCAAACAATCACGGGGGACAGAACTATGCCTTGCTCAGGGCAGATGTTTTACTCATCCCCGGCGTTACCAGTGCCAACCTTGTGATTAAGGCACAGGCCGAGGCTGCGCGAGCGCGAGTCATCGCTTGGGTAACGGCAACGCGTAGCGGTATTAATGCGCTGGCTGCGTCACCAACAGTGATAGCACTACTGTATGTGCTGGGCGCGGCGGAGAGTGGCTTAACGGTGGGCTGGGGCCGCGATCTATTACAAACTGGCCAAATTACAGTAAATGGGCAGGCATTGAATTTAGGCTTGGGAACTTGGAACAACGCAAAATATGCTCCTCATAAGAAACACAACGACCATGTTCACCTTACCTTGAACTGAGGCTTGTTTGGCGAATATCTTCTCGTCGTACTCGCTACCCTTGCAACCCCTCGCGACGTTTGTCGTGAGGGGTTTTTCAGCTTCGACTTTGACATTATTACGCGACTACTGGAGCGAGTGAAGTAAAAGGGTGGCAAGGGTTGGGCTTGCAGAATGCAAACCACAAGCGTGGCCTGATAAAAAGTTCATGCCGAAAATTAAACAGCACTACATTGCATGCCTGCCGCTAGAAATGAGAGGGGCTTTTTATTCGTGGCGGCTTTATTTGTGGCAGAAAATCTATAGTCACATATGCTTAATCATCGCTTCACCAAACGCCGAGCATGACACCTCTGTTGCATCCTTGGTCAGCCGCGCAAAATCGTAGGTCACTGTTCTTGCGGCAATCGCGCCGTTCATGCCCTTGATAATTAAGTCAGCCGCTTCGATCCAGCCCATGTGGCGCAACATCATTTCCGCAGACAAAATGAGCGAGCCGGGATTGACATAATCATTGCCCGCATATTTTGGCGCCGTGCCGTGTGTGGCTTCAAACATGGCGATGCTGTCGGATAAGTTTGCGCCCGGTGCGATGCCGATGCCGCCGACTTCAGCCGCCAGTGCGTCTGAAATATAATCACCGTTCAAATTCAAGGTGGCGATCACGTCATATTCAGCGGGGCGCAATAAAATTTGCTGCAAAAACGCATCCGCGATTACATCTTTAATAATAATTCCCCCTGGATTTCCCTTGCTAGGCGGCAATTTTACCCACGGCCCGCCATCAATTTCCACGCCGCCAAACTCGCGCTTGGCTAATTCGTAGCCCCACTTTTTGAAGCCGCCCTCGGTGAATTTCATAATATTGCCCTTGTGCACCAAGGTCACCGATTTACGATTATTGTCGATGGCATATTGAATCGCACGGCGGATCAAGCGCTCGCTGCCTTCGGTTGATACAGGCTTAATGCCGATGGCGGAGGTGGCAGGGAAGCGGATTTTTGTCACGCCCATTTCATTTTGTAAAAAGTCGATCACCTTCTTTGCCTCAGGCGAACCTGCTTCCCACTCGATACCCGCGTAAATGTCTTCAGTATTTTCGCGGAAAATAACCATATCCACTTTTTCAGGCGCGATCACCGGCGTGGGAATACCGTTGAACCAGCGCACCGGACGCAGGCAAACATATAAATCCAACAGTTGCCGCAAGGCCACATTCAACGAGCGCATGCCGCCAGAAGTGGGCGTGGTCAGTGGCCCCTTGATCGACACCACATAGTCGCGCACCGCTTGTACCGTTTCGTCAGGCAGCCATTGATCATTGCCATAGACCTGCACCGATTTTTCGCCCGCGTACACTTCCATCCACGCAATTTGACGTTTGCCGCCATAAGCCTTGGCCACCGCGGCATCCACTACTTTTTTCATGACCGGTGTGATGTCCACGCCCGTTCCATCGCCTTCTATAAAGGGAATAATGGGCTGATTCGGAACATTTAATGTGGAGTCAGAATTGAGGGTAATTTTCTGGCCGTGTGCGGGAATTTTGATGTGTGTGCTCATGTGATTTTCTCCAAGATGATTTTTTTGCGAGGTCGTTGTATTGTTGGGGGGCAGAATTATAACGCGCTTCCTAACATCGCGAGCACCGCTATAACAGGCCGAACAGCCATTCAAATCTATGCTTGCGGGGGTTGGGAACGGGGGCAGGCAGCGGGTGGGTGGGTGAAGTATAATGCGAGGCTGATTTAATAACATTGGTGCAGGAGAAAAAATGCCTATTTATGAATATTGTTGTAGTAGCTGTGGGGCGCAAAAGGATGTCATGCAAAGAATGAGTGATGCGCCGTTGGAGCATTGCCCAGTTTGTGCCCGCGCAACGTTCAGCAAACAAATTTCAGCCGCAGGTTTTCAGCTCAAGGGTAGCGGTTGGTATGTGACCGACTTTAAAAATTCGGGCAGCAAGCCGCCTGCTAAAGTCGACGCGCCAGCTAGCAGCGCGATTGCGAGTGGCAGCAGTCCGGCTGCGGGTAGCAGCACGTGAAAAAATACCTGCTTACCGGCTTGTTGGTTTGGATACCCATAGGCATCACGCTATGGGTGTTAAATTTGGTTGTCAGCACCCTTGATCAAACATTATTATTGTTGCCAGCCGATTGGATGCCGGAGAAGCTGCTCGGCTTCCATATTCTTGGCTTGGGTACGATTCTGTCACTTGTAGTGGTGTTGTTTACCGGGCTACTGGTGGGTAACGTATTGGGACAACATTTGCTGCGCTATTGGGAAGGTTTACTGCACCGCATTCCCGTGGTGAACAGCATTTACAAAAGTGTCAAACAAGTCAGCGACACCTTGTTGTCCAGTGATGGGCAAGCATTCCGCAAAGTGTTGCTGGTGCGTTATCCGCATCCAGAATCTTGGGCGCTGGCTTTTCAGACCAGCATTCCCGGCGATGTGAAGCAGCAGTTTGCAGAGGAATATGTGGGCGTGTTTATCCCAACCGCCCCCAGCCCAGTGAATGGGTTTTATTTTTATGTGCGTAAAGCCGATACCATCGAGCTTGATATGAGTGTCGATGTCGCGCTGAAAACAATTATCTCGATGGGCGTGGTGGCGCAAGATGCAAGTTCTGCCAACCCATTTATTCAAAAATTACCGATTAACAAATTAGACTGAACTGGATCGAACTCAAATTATGCGAACCAATTATTGCGGGCAATTAAATGTTTCAAACCTAGGTCAGACCGTTACTTTATGCGGCTGGGCGCAACGACGTCGAGATCACGGCGGCGTGATTTTTATCGATTTGCGTGATCGCGAAGGCATCGCGCAAGTTGTGTGTGACCCCGATCGCGCCGACATGTTCGGCATTGCTGAATCGGTGCGGAATGAATTTGTGTTGCGAATTACTGGCCGCGTGCGCCGTCGTCCCGAAGGCAGTGCCAACAGCAATATTGGCAGTGGTGAAATTGAGGTAGTGTGTCAATCCATCGAGGTGTTGAATGCCGCGCTCACGCCGCCGTTTCAACTGGATGAAGAAAATCTTTCTGAGAACGTGCGCTTGACGCACCGCGTGATTGATCTACGTCGCCCGCAAATGCAAAAAAACATGAGGTTGCGTTATAAAACTGCGATGGCTTTCCGTAAATTTTTGGATGCACATGACTTCATCGACATTGAGACACCCATGCTGACTAAATCTACGCCCGAAGGGGCGCGGGATTATCTCGTGCCTTCGCGTGTCCACGCGGGCGAATTTTTTGCATTGCCACAGTCGCCGCAGTTATTTAAGCAGATGTTGATGGTGGCTGGCTTTGATCGCTATTATCAAATCACCAAATGTTTTCGCGATGAAGATTTGCGCGCAGATCGTCAACCTGAATTCACCCAAGTCGATATTGAAACGTCATTTATGGGAGAAGCAGAAATTATCGTTCTGATTGAAGAGATGCTCCGCACCGTGTTTAGAGAGGTGATGAACGTTAAGCTGCCCAACCCCTTCCCGCGTATGAGCTACGCCGAGGCGATGGCGCGCTTTGGTTCGGATAAACCCGATATGCGCGTCACGCTGGAAATTGCCGACGTGACCGATGCGGTCAAAGAAGTCGCGTTCAAAGTGTTTTCTACACCCGCGAATTCGGCTGATGGGCGGGTCGCGGCCTTGCGTATTCCGGGTGGCGGCACGCTCACGCGCGGCGAGATTGATGAGTACACCAAGTTCGTCGGCATCTATGGCGCGCGCGGCCTGGCCTACATCAAGGTCAATGATGTCACGCAACTTAATGAAAGTGGCTTGCAATCTCCCATTGTTAAAAACCTGAGCGAGGCCGCGCTCAAGAATATTATGGCTGTTACGGGCGCACAAAATGGTGATCTGATTTTCTTTGGCGCAGATAAAACAAAAGTGGTGAACGACGCGCTCGGTGCGTTGCGTACCAAAATCGGCCACGAAAAAGGTTACGTCAACGGCTTGGCCTGGGCACCGCTGTGGGTGGTGGACTTCCCCATGTTTGAATACGACGACGAAGCCAAGCGTTGGAACGCCTGCCACCATCCCTTCACCGCACCTAAAGACGAGCATTTACAGTTTTTGGAAAGCGACCCTGGCAAATGTTTGGCCAAGGCTTATGACATCGCGTTAAACGGCTGGGAGATTGGCGGCGGCTCGGTTCGCATCCACAAGGAAGAAGTGCAGAGCAAAGTATTTCGTGCGCTAAATATTGGTGCGGAAGAAGCACAACTCAAATTTGGATTTTTGCTGGACGCGTTGCAATACGGCGCGCCGCCGCACGGTGGCTTGGCGTTTGGTCTAGACCGCATCGTGACCATGATGGCGGGCGCAGAATCTATACGCGACGTGATTGCCTTCCCCAAAACGCAGCGCGCACAATGTTTGCTCACGCAAGCTCCTTCGGCGGTCGATGAAAAACAATTACGCGAACTACATATTCGCTTGCGCCAACCCGCGACTGCGGAAATAGCCAAAGAGTAGGTAGGAAAATAAAATGCGCGGGAGTCCAAGCAAGGATGCGGCAAAAATAAAAATCGGTCGACCGAAAAAATATTTTTTATACGTGCTGCCCTTGCTTGCTGTGCTGGCATATTCAATTTTTTTATTTTGGATACCCGCTGCTTCCGTTCAAGCGCGCAGCAACCATATCGATGCAGCGGTAGATAGCGCAACCATCACACTGGCCGAGCTACCCAGCGAAGCCCGCGCCACCTTGCAACTCATTAAACAAAACGGGCCGTTTCCTTACCCACGCGATGGATTGGTGTTCAAAAATTTTGAACAACGTCTACCCAAACAAGCGCGCGGTTATTATCGCGAATACACCGTGCCGACTCCGGGTTTGCGCCATCGCGGTGCGCGGCGCATCGTATGCGGTACGCTGCCGGAGTGTTATTACAGCAGCGATCATTATCGCTCTTTCAAACGTATTCGGGAGTGACATGAACCCTTTGGCAGTGCGCCTAAAAGACATCAACGAGGCTGGCATACACCAGCTTAACTGCACCGTGGATGAGTTGCGTGCCGCAGCGCAACAAGCCGAGCTAGTCCTATTTGAAATGGATTTGGCGGGCGTACAAAGCAAAGGCGAATTCCTCGCCGCCTTCGCGCAGGCGATCAACGCACCGGATTGGTTTGGTATGAACTGGGATGCGATGGCCGACGCGCTCGATGATTTTTCTTGGCAACCCGCTGCGGGATATATCTTGTTGCTGCATCACGGCGCCAGCCAGCAGGTATTATCTGCGCTGGATCATTCCGAGGCCGATTACAACACCATGAATGAAATTTTCGCTGACACCGTGGACTTTTGGAAAACGCAAAACAAATCGTTTTGGATATTTTTTTGTTGAAGTATTTGCGCGTGCTATTGCAGTCGTTATTTAATGCTCCCTCCCTGACCCCTGTTCAACTTTCATGTCCCTAAAGCATCTCACCAGCCGTTTTCATCAAGCGCGTGAGCGTTTTTCCGAGCGGCTCGCGCAGGTATTGAAGTTTAGTTTTTATCTTTATCTGGCGGGTCTGTTCAACGTGTTTGCGGTGTTGGATGCGACGGTGTTGCACATCACGGGCGAGATGCGCCAAGGGGCGTTTGACATGATGGTGCGCTATCGTATCGTTGTGCCGAAGCCTGATCCCGACATTATCATCGTAGACATTAACGAGGCTAGTCTTGCAGCCATGGCGCAAGAATATGGTCGTTGGCCGTGGCCGCGCCAGGTGATGGGCGAATTTCTGGAGCAGATCGAAAAGCAGCAGCCGCAGGCGGTGGTGTTTGATATTTTGTTCAGCGATGCGGATGTGTTTAACGCTGACAGCGATGCGTATTTTAATGCCGCCATCGCGCAAACAAAAAATACTTACTTCCCTATTTTGCGGCTTGATCCGTCTAGCGATAAGTTGAGCCAGATTAGGCCGGACATGATCCCCGGTGTGACGCGAATGGCTGAATCTCCGGTTGATCCACAGTCTCAAGTTAACGCAACGGTGGCCGTGGTGTTGCCGCACTTTCAGGCCGCGCTCGATGGCGGTCGGCTCGGCCTGCATAACATCTATCCTGATAGCGATGGGGTGGCGCGTCGTTACAACGTTTATCGCGAAGATTACGGTTGGAAAATCCCCACTTTGCCGGCGCGTGTTGCGCGTGAATTAGGCTGGCAAGAGCCGGACGCGCAGCAGGTTTTACTCAACTGGCGCGGCAAGCCTTTCACTTATCGCTACGTGAGTTTCAGCGATGTATTTTTTGATATGGGCAGCAAAAATAAAACCCGCGCTCAGGACGAATTCAAAAATAAAATTGTCATCATCGGTTCGACCGCGCCCAGTTTGTTTGACATCAAAGCCACGCCGATGGACAGAATGTTTCCCGGTGTGGAAATTCTCGCCACTGCGATTGATAATTTTAAACATGGTGACGCGCTGCGTTTTCCCGAAGGGCGCGTGTGGTATTTGCTGATTACGCTCGGCATCGTGTGGCTGACTGCATGGGGTTTTTATCGCGATGTGGGGCGCGACAAAATCGACAGCGTGTTTGGTTTTTCGCAATTTATTTTGATTGTGATTACCTACGCCAGCATTAATTTGACCACCACGTATATCAATCTCACTGGACCCGTTGCGGTGGGGATGCTGTTCTTTACGCTGGCGCGTTTGTACGTCATGGTGACCAGTAAAGCACTCAGGAAAAATATGGTGCGCGTTACTTGCGCCAGCCAGGGAGCATTGCAGGCAACGCTGTTGTTGATACGACTAGATAGCGATCGCAATGTTATTCGTCCTATAACGTTGGAAAAAATTCGGTACAGCCTGGAGCGCGCAGGGCAGGTTAATAAAAGTGTGGAGGTGCTGACGGGCGATCAAAAAGGGCTGTGGGGATTGTTTGAAAATACGCTGGCGATTTCTTGGGTGGAAGAAGTGCAAGATGTCGTAGCGCATAGCGCAATTCAGCGCGACATTGAGGCGGTGTTGGCGGTATTGTCGTCTAGCCTGCAGCAGTATCTGGTGCAGCCTGAGAATGCGGCCAGTCACTTTATTTATAGTGGGCGTATGGATGGCGGCGCGGATGCACCGGCGGGCTGGCGTTTAATTTTTGCCGAGGCGTTGTTGGCGTGGGATAAGCAGAGCCGAGATAAATGAAAAAGGGAAGCAAAATGAACACAACCAAAATTTATTTAACACGCATGATATTTTTACCCAGAATATTTTTACCTGGGATATTTTTGTTGGGTGCGTCTTTGTTCAGCGGATTGCTATATGCCGCCGAAAGCGGCACCGCACTGAAAACTGACGACATCCGCACGGAACCATTTCGCGATGCAAAATCGGTGGTAACACTGGCCGTGGGTGACTCGGTAAATATCATCAAACAAGACGGCGGCTGGCTGCAGGTCAGTAAAGGTAAAAGTCGCGGTTGGGTGCGTATGTTGAGCATACGTCGGGGCGATGCGCGCAAAGGTGGGGCGGATGCCAAGAGCGTGCTGGCACTCACTTCGGGACGCGCCGGAACAGGCAAGGTGGTGGCGACCACGGGTATACGCGGATTAACTGCAGAAGAATTAAAGCAAGCGCAGTTCAACGAAGAAGAGGTCAAGTTGGCGGAATCTTATGCCAGCAATAAAGCGGCAGCAGCGAAATTTGCCGCGCAGGGGAAATTGGTTGCGCGCCCCGTTGATTATTTGGGGGCTGCCAAATGAAAAATATAACCCTGAAAAATTTAGCGATGGTCAAAATGCTGGGTGTTGCTTTTTTCGCGCTAAGCTGCGGTAGTACTTGGGCGGCCAATCCATTGCAACAAGAGCTGCTCAAAAACATAAAGCAAGGCGCGCAAGAAAAGGTAACAGGCAAACCCGCCACCACACGGGAAGAAGAAATCGCGATTGGTCGACAAATCGCGGGTAATCTGTTGGGCGCAGCCCCGTTGGTGAAAGATGCCAAGCTGCAAAAATATATTAACCAAGTGGGGCGGTGGCTCGCCGATCAGAGCGAACGCCCCGATCTGGCTTGGCATTTCGGCGTGATTGAAGCGAGTGATATGAACGCCTTCGCCGCGCCCGGTGGTTATATTTTTGTGACGCGCGGCCTTTATCAAACGTTACGCAGCGAGGCGGAATTAGCTGGAGTGTTGGGGCATGAAATCGGCCACGTAATTCGCCAGCATCATTTGAAAATATTGCAGCAAAGCAAGCTGCTGGATTTGGGCAGCCAACAACTCAGCAAAAAAGTGGGCGGTAACGACAAAGTGCAAGGGCTGATCGGCAGCGGCGCAGAAATCGCATCACGCGCACTGGATAAAGATGCCGAGTACGAGGCGGATCGCATTGCCGTGGTACTCGCTACCCGCGCGGGTTACGATGCATACGGCCTGCCTGCGGTGCTGCAGCAACTTGGCCATGTGGCGCGGGACGAAGGCAATGTTGCGCTGTTGTTTAAGACCCATCCACATCCTGATGATCGTTTGGGCAAGCTCGACTCCATCATGGATGAACGCTTCGATAAAGTGCGTGGCAAGACGTTGGAAAAACGTTTGTATCGCATCGCAAAGTAAGTTTTCATCTGGATAAAATCATGCCATACAAACAGCCTGTTTCTGCATTGGTTGTCATCTACACTACAGCATTGAAAGTGTTGTTGTTAGAACGCGCAGACCATCCCGGCGCGTGGCAATCGGTTACCGGTAGCCAAGATGCGGGTGAATCTATGCGAGACACCGCCATGCGTGAGGTGCGCGAAGAGACAGGTTTAGTGGCCATTCAATATGTATTCACCGATTGGCAGATAGAAAATGTGTATGAAATTTATGCCAAGTGGCAACATCGATATGCGCCCGGCACTTTATATAATACTGAGCATGTGTTTGGCTTGGAATTGCCTCATACTTTGGCGATTACACTGTCGCCACGAGAGCATTTAAGTTATAAGTGGATGTCATGGCAAGAGGCGGCAGCACAGGTTTTTTCGCCGAGTAACCGAGCAGCGATTTTGCAGTTACCGGAAAGAATATTGGCCAATAAAAAAGCGGCATTCAAGGAATAGATTATGTTGGATGAAAAAATCGCTGTTACCTACGACCACCCGCACGGCGCAAGCTGCGACACCGCGCATGCATGGGCGCGCAAGCCGAGCGAGCCGAGTAGCGAAGAAAAGCCCGCGCTGATCGCACGCATCAAACATTTATTGCACGCGCAAAATGCCGTGTTGGTGGCGCACTATTATGTGCATCCAGACTTGCAAGATTTAGCCGAGGCGACGGGTGGCTGTGTGTCAGATTCTTTGGACATGGCCAACTTTGGATACCAACATCCGGCGCAAACTTTGGTGGTGGCGGGCGTGCGCTTTATGGGAGAAACCGCGAAAATTTTGAACCCCGAAAAGCGCGTGTTGATGCCTGATTTAGACGCGACTTGCTCGCTGGATTTAGGTTGCCCAATAGATGAATTCAATGCCTTTTGCGATGCTCACCCAGATCGCACGGTAGTGGTGTATGCCAATACCAGCGCGGCAGTGAAGGCGCGTGCCGATTGGATGGTGACCAGCTCCATCGCGCTGCCTATCGTCAAACATTTGCGTGAGCAGGGCAAGAAAATTTTATGGGCACCGGACCGACATTTGGGGCATTACATTCAGCAACAAACAGGCGCGGATATGTTGCTGTGGCAAGGCTCGTGCATCGTGCATGATGAATTTAAAGCGCAGGAATTGGCGGCGATGAAGGCACAACATCCCGCTGCAAAAATTTTAGTGCATCCTGAATCGCCGCCACTGGTGATAGCTTTGGCTGATGTGGTGGGCTCGACCACGCAGCTTATCAAGGCTACGCAAAACTTGGCGGTGCGTGAATTTATCGTGGCAACGGACAATGGCATTTTGCACAAAATGAAAAAATTATCGCCCGATAAAATTTTCCTAGAAGCCCCTACCGCGGGCGAGGGTGCGACTTGCAAGAGTTGTAATCATTGCCCGTGGATGGCGATGAACGGCTTAAAAAATCTTGCGGCAGCTTTGGAAGCGCGGAGTTTGCAAGCGGGGCGCAATGAAATTCATGTTGATCCAGAGATCGGGCGCAGCGCAAAAAAATCGATTACACGCATGCTAGATTTCGCCAAACAAATTAATTTTCCGACACGTGGAATCGGTAACGCTTAATCTATCAAAGGCACGCAGTGATTAAACTTAACGTCGCCACCTACAATATTCACAAAGGCTTTTCTCATTTCAACCGGCGCATGGTGATGCACGAGTTACGTGATCGTCTGCGCGAATTAAATGCTGACATCGTTTTTTTGCAAGAGGTGCAGGGCGAGAATATTCGCCATGTGCAGCGGCATAAACATTATCCGGTCATGCCGCATCATGAATTTTTAGCCGACCAAATGTGGCCGCACCATGCTTATGGAAAAAATTCTGTGTACACCAACGGTCATCATGGAAATGCGATTTTGAGCCGCTATGGAATCGCGCGCTGGGAAAACTTAGACATCTCCGCCCATCGTTTTGAGAGCCGTGGCTTGTTGCATTGCGAGTTGGATTTATCGCCTGCTGGGGCGTTAAAAAATAGGCCATTGCTGCATTGCTTTTGCGTGCATTTCGGCTTGCTTAAAAAGGGACGTGGGCAGCAGTTTGGCGCGCTTATCGCACGCATTAAGAAAATGGTACCCCTTGATTCCCCGCTCATTATTGCGGGCGATTTTAATGATTGGAATAATCATGCGGGCCGTTTATTCGCGCATGAATTGCAATTGCACGAAGCATTTGAGATCACCCGGGGTAAGCCTGCGCGCAGCTACCCGGTGGCCATGCCGATGTTACGCTTAGATAGAATTTATGTGCGCGGTCTGAGCGTGCAAAGTGCGCACGTTCATGCCCATCACCCGTGGAATAAAATTTCAGATCACGCGGCCTTGTCGGCCACGCTCGGTCTGATATAAGTATTTTGATATGAGAGCCTGCAATGAGTAAGGCACACTTCGTCGATGGACATATTCTCACGCTGTTACGCAATGGCGAGGAGTACTTCCCACGCCTGATTGCCGCAATAGATGAAGCGAAGATATTCGTTTATATCGAAACTTACATTTATGCGGCGGATAACAGCGGACGTATTATTTCTGAGGCGCTACAGCGCGCCGCGAGACGCGGAGTGACGGTGCATTTGCTGCTGGACGGTTTTGGCGCGGCCGACCTGCCGCCCCCGTGGGTGGCGGAAATGCGGGCGGCAGGCATCACTGTATTATGGTTTAGGCCGTGGTTGGGATGGTTGCCCATACGTCGTTATCAGCTACGTCGCTTGCATCGAAAGTTAGCCTTGGTGGATGAGCGGTTGGTCTTTATCAGCAGCATGAATGTCAATGATGATATTCCCGGTGGCGCGATTACCGCGCCGCGCCTAGACTATACCGTGCAGGTGCAAGGCGAGGTGGTAGAGAGCGTGCATGTGGCAATGGAGCGTTTATGGTCGCTGGTGTTATGGGTTAATTTTCGGCGGCGCGAACGCAGGCGCGTTAAATTTCAACCGCCGCAAAAACCCTCGCACAACAAAGTGATTTTTTTGACGCGTGATAATTTCAAGCATCGGCACGACATTGAGCAAGCGTATCTGCAGGCGATACGCGGCGCGCAAAAAGAAATCATCATCGCCAATGCCTATTTTTTGCCGGGCAAGCGTTTGCGATTAGCCCTGTGCGACGCAGTGGCACGCGGTGTGCGGGTGCTACTCTTGTTGCAGGGCAAGGTGGAATACCGCTTACAGCATTACGCCACGCTCGCGCTATACGATGAATTGTTGGGCGCGGGCGTAGAAATTCATGAATATCACCTGAGTTATTTACACGCCAAAGTGGCGATTGTAGATGGCTACTGGACCACGGTCGGCTCTTCCAATATTGATCCTTTAAGTCTGTGGATGGCGCGTGAAGCCAATTTGGTGGTGCACGATGCGGGCTTTGCAGATTCATTGCGCGCCAGCTTGATGCACGAAATGACGCAAGGCGCAAAGCCTGTGCAACATTTGGAATGGCGTGAACGCGGGATGTTGCAGCGCATGTTAATGCGCGCCAGCTACGCGATAGTGAGATTGCTGGCGGGGGTGAGTGGGTATGCCGGGGGGCGCGACTACGACTAATCTTGCTGTGTCAATCAACCGCTGAAGGGCGCATCGCGGTGTTAAATCTCAGCTCGGAATGCTCATGGACATTCGAGTCCACTCCGCTTCCTCACTAAGATTTGCCTTGCGCT
Organism: Candidatus Nitrotoga sp.; assembly: GCA_031420955.1. Lineage (GTDB taxonomy): Bacteria > Pseudomonadota > Gammaproteobacteria > Burkholderiales > Gallionellaceae > Nitrotoga. The sequence continues at coordinate 19,998 of JANONT010000142.1, forward strand.
GCATCCCTTGAGCGATTTTTGACGCAGCAAGACTCCCTTGATTTAGTGTCGTAGGATGCTGACGAAGTTTTTTTGAGGCGCATCGTTCGTGTTTTATTTCCTACTTCGAATCATGGGAGGCAGCACTCTATGCAACTATATCGCGGCACTTGCCCACCGAGCCACCCCGCGCAGTTATAATTCACGCAACCTTATCCCCCACTCATTAAAACATGCGATCTTCTGCTGCATCCTCTGCTCCGCCCGTTTCTTCCGCTACAACAACCGCCGCGCCGCGTGGGGATTGGCATACCATACGCACGCTGTTGCCGTATGTGTTGGAGTTTAAAGGACGGGTCGCGCTGGCGATTGTTTTGCTGATTTTAGCCAAGCTGGCGAATGTTTCGGTGCCGCTGGTCTTTAAAGAAATTGTCGACTCGTTAGATAAAACGCAGGCGGTACTGTTAGTGCCGGTGTTTTTGGTGGTGAGCTATGGCGTGTTGCGTTTGATGAGTACGCTATTTGGTGAATTGCGCGATGCGGTATTTGCCAAGGTGACGCAGCGCGCGATTCGTCGCGTCGCGCTGAAATTATTTATGCATTTGCATAGCCTCAATTTGCGTTTTCATCTAGATAGGCAAACGGGCGGGGTGTCACGCGACATCGAGCGCGGCACGCGCGGAATTGGGTTTCTGCTGAATTTTATGCTGTTCAATATTCTGCCGACCCTGCTGGAAATTTGTTTGGTGACGGGGATTTTGTATTACAAATATGATATTTGGTTCACCATCATTACGCTCCTCACGCTGGTTGCTTATGTTGTGTTTACGCTGGCGATTACCGAGTGGCGTATGGTGTACCGCCGCACCATGAATGACATGGATTCCAAAGCCAACACGCACGCGATTGACAGCCTGTTGAATTATGAAACCGTGAAATATTTTGGTAACGAGCAATATGAAGCGCGCCGTTATGATCAACATTTAGGCACGTGGGAAACCGCTGCGGTGCAAAATCAAGTGTCGCTATCCGCGCTGAATGCCGGGCAAAGTACTATCATCGCGATCGGCTTGACCTCACTCATGTTATTGGCCGCAGATGGCGTGGCTAAGGGTGATATGACCTTGGGCGACTTGGTTTTGATTAACGTATTTATGCTGCAACTTTATATTCCGCTGCATTTTTTAGGATTTATTTATCGCGAGATTAAAAACGCGCTGGTGGACATGGAAAAGATGTTTCGCCTGCTGAATGAGAATCGTGAAATTGAAGATGCTGTCGACGCGCAGCCGTTGCGTGTGGCGCAAGGTGCGATTCGTTTTGAGCAAGTGACTTTTGCTTATAATGCCGATCGACAAATTTTATTTGAAGCCAGCTTTGACATTCCGGCGGGCCACACCGTGGCGGTGGTGGGCACCAGTGGCGCGGGTAAGTCTACGTTGTCGCGATTGTTGTTTAGATTTTACGATGTGACTGCAGGACGTATTTTGATCGACGGGCAAGACATACGCCAGGTGACGCAAGCCAGTTTGCGTGCGGCTATCGGCATCGTGCCGCAAGACACGGTGCTATTTAACGACAGTATTTATTACAACATCGCTTATGGTCGCCCCGACGCAACCCGCGAGGAAGTGTTGCAAGCGGCGCAGTCGGCGCACATTCATTCGTTTATTGAGTCTTTGCCGCAGGGTTATGAAACCACAGTCGGCGAGCGCGGGCTGAAGTTGTCCGGTGGAGAAAAACAGCGTGTGGCTATCGCACGGGCGATCTTAAAAAATCCGCCCATTTTGATTTTCGATGAGGCAACTTCCGCGCTGGATTCTAAATCGGAAAAGGCCATACAAGACGAACTACGCAGCATCGCGCGCAACCGTACCACCTTGGTTATCGCGCATCGTTTATCGACCATAGTTGATGCTGAGCAGATTTTGGTGATGGAGCAAGGGCGGATTGTGGAGCGTGGCACGCATCGGGAATTGCTGAATCAAGCAGGGGTTTATGCACAGATGTGGGCTTTGCAGCAGCAAGAAGAAAGTTAGAGAAATCGCTGCACAGTGCCTGCGCGGGTGAATTGCTGCGTTGCTCGGTGCTCGGAATCCTCGCGTATATTGAATACACTCCGGTTCCTGTGTGCCGTGCGCCTTGCACTTCTTCCCGCTCGCCGACTGTGCAGCGATTTTTGAAAAATGCACTAAATTCACCCGCTTAATTCATTTGCTTAATTCAAATGTTGATGTATTCTACGCGACCATACGGCAATTTTTGAGCAACCCTAGGTAAAAATATATGCTGAAGAAAATAGTATTACTGATTTTGCTGAGCCAAGCATTTGCGGCGCAGGCCGCGCAGCGCGGCAATCACTTTTCCGCAAATGAAGAAATGCTGCTGACAAAATCGGCCAAGCAACATTCTGTACCGCAGTTGCGCTCAGCCATCGCCCTGATTTACGACGAGCAAAATAACGCCCCAATTTATAGTAAAAATGCCGATGCGGTGGTGCCGATTGCGTCAATCACTAAGCTGATGATGGCGATGGTGTTGCTGGATGCACAGTTGCCGTTGAATGAAGAAATTATGCTGAGCTCGCAGGATCTTGATAGGGTGAAAAACACCAAATCGCGTATGCGTATCGGTATGTCTTACACCCGGGCGGAGTTATTAAAGCTGGCTTTGATGGCCTCTGAAAATCGTGCCACGCTGGCACTGGCGCGCACTTTTCCTGGCGGCACACCAGCAGCGGTGGCGATGATGAATGCCAAAGCGCGCGAGCTGGGCATGATGAACACGCGCTTTGTTGATGGTGCGGGATTGAGCAGCAATAACGTCTCCACTGCACGAGATTTAGTTAAGATGCTCATGGCAGCGCAGCGTTACGACATTATTCACATGTACAGCACCGCTCCCTCACACATGCTGGAAGCCCCCGGTCACCGCCCGCAGCGTTTTGGTAACACAAACCCGCTGGTGAAAAATGCTTCGTGGGATATAAGCATCAGCAAAACTGGCTACACCAAAGAGGCGGGCAGATGCTTGGTGATGCAGGCGCATATTATGGAGCGTCCGGTCATTGTGGTGCTGCTTGATTCGTATGGGAAAAATACCCGCATCGGCGATGCCAATCGCATCAAAACATGGATGGAGCGCACAGCTAAAAACGAGCGGGTAGCTACGATTATCAATTAATCCCTGTTTGAGGAATTTTTAGTAACCCGTCATTCCCGCGCAGGCGGGAAGCCAGCCAGAAAATGCTCCGCGCAGCGAGCAGCCTCTCAATTATTAACAGGTTATGTAGAATTTTAATTGCCTAGATTCCCCTCTGCGCGGGAATGACGGGGCTAGTGTGGATTGATTGGGATTAAATCTGCTTAGCCTTAGCGGTGTGTCAATTCAGTAATCGCCCAATAGCACAATAAGGCAAATAGTGGCCAAGTAAAAGAAATCGCGCTCAAGCCGCGCTGCCCGACATGGGTATCCAAAAAACCAAACAGCAAACTCCCACCCAGCATGGCAATCACTAACAACAGAATCGGCCAATACCATACCACCGCATAACCATAAAATATCAGCAAGCCTAGGCCAACTACTATTCCCGAAATAAAGCTAATATTCAAGGCAAAAAGATGTTGCAAATTTGCGCCTTGGAAATTTTTTACGTGGCGTTGATGGGTGTTCACAAAACCAAACATTAAAACAAAAGCGATAATGAGCGTGATGGGTAGTTCGGACATATTGAGAATTTATTAATACAATAGGCGGGTTTTTAGCAGGAGTAGGATTATATCAGCCTGAAGCTGCAATTTTTCGCCAGCATTTTTATCATCGTATTCTTTAGAGTGGGAATGGAAATGGGGCGAGATGCACGTTGATTATCGTTGTTGGGCGGGTTAGATGAGCAAGCTGGGGGTGTGTGTTTGCATAAATACATAAGCTTATTGGGCTGGGGAGTCCATCTGGTGGTAACTCCAAATGCAGGCATGAAAAATGCTCACCTTAAGGTTCAGCATTAGTTGAAAGTATGAAATAACGCAGCTTGTAGAAGTGCTTGACTTGCTTCTTAAGATTGCTCAAGCTTAAGGCCTTAAGGTAAGGTCTGTTATTTGCGGGGATTGTCATGGAAGAAAACACTTACTCTGTCGAGGTGCTTGGCTTTAGTCAAACAGAGCGTGCGGTATTAACCAGCATTTTCAGTCTTTCCGCACGCCGTTCCCCTAAGTTTGTTCGGCATGAACAGATTTTTAATTTTCCCGATTTATTTTTGGTAGACACCTCGTCTCAGGAAGCAATTGCTTCGTTCAAAGAACGCAGTGCCGCGCATCACGCCCCCGCCGTGTTGATTGGCGATAATGATTACAACATCGCAGGGCCGATTCTTAAAAGGCCTATGCAATGGGCTAAATTATTTAAGGCGTTTGATACGGTGGTGATTCCGCCGGGCAACGAGCCGTTGGCTAAGTCGCCCCATCTCTCGCCTATTGAGTCCCTGCACCGAGATGAGCCGATCATCGCGCCCCCTGCGGATAAAATAATTCAACATGCAGAGTGTGTATTGGTGGTGGATGACAACCGCACCGTGCGTGAATTTATGAAAATTAAACTCGCTCCCTTTGGCTTTAATGTGGATTATGCAGAGAGCGGTGAGCAGGCAGTTGAATTATCGCAGGGCAAGCATTATACCTGCGTGTTTTTGGATGTCATCATGCCAGGTATTAATGGCTATGAGGTGTGCAAGGTTATTAAAGCGAGGAAATCTGCCAGAAAAATATCAGTGGTGATGCTGACCAGCAAAGATACGCCATTTGATAAAATTCGCGGCATGATGGCGGGCTGTGATGCGTATTTAACTAAGCCAGTCGATGAAGAAAAATTGCTCGAAACAATCGTGAAATTTTTGCCGCAAAAGATTGTGCGATAGGGTTTAGATGAGTTGTTAGAATGTGGTTTATATAAAAAATATGAGGGACTTATGGTCGTTAAAAAAGTGTTGTGTGTAGATGATGTAAAAGCAGATTTAATGAACATCGAAAAAATTGTGGCAGGTGCGGGTATGTTGGTGGTGACAGCCAGCTCCGGTATAGAGGCTGTCGCCAAGGCGAACTCCGAGCAACCTGATTTAATTTTTTTAGATATTAATATGCCGGACATGGATGGTTTCGCCACCATCCGCGAGCTTAAAAAAATTGCTGAAACAAAATCCATTCCAGTTATTTTTGTATCTAGCAAAGATCAAAAGGCCGACAAAATATGGGCGCAAATGCAAGGCGCAGTGGGTTATGTGACCAAGCCTTATACGCAGGAACAGATTGTCGAAAAACTAAATTCAATTTAATTGCTTGGCGAGATAAGTGGTGGGACATCTCTAAAAAATTTTTTCGTTATTCCCGCCTACGCAGGAATAACGAATTGTTAAGGACAACCAGTAATTTTATTCGACACCATTTCTGCAAGGAGCGTGATTGATGCAATCATCAAATGGACACTCCAATATTTCCTCCAGCAACCCATCGGGTTTGTCCGCAGAGCTCTGGTCGGGCGATGCGGCCAGCGATGCGGCATTTTTAGCGGCTCGTGCCGATCAGCTTGCCCAAGAAGCCCGCTACATCAAATATCATGGCTATCGTGTAGGTGACTTGCGTTTGTTGGCGCGTTACGGCGTAGCCAGCCAACTGTCTGAAATGCTCCCTATTTTTCGTTTGCCCGGTGTGCCAGCGGGCTTTAAGGGGCTGGTGAATTTGCATGGAAACGTGATTCCCGTTTTTGATTTGACCAATTGGCTGGGGGGTAATTGGAAGGGTGTAGCGCACGATTTAGCAAGAAAGCCCATGTTATTGGTTTTAGGCACGGGTAGTGAAAGCGTGGCTGTCATTGTTGATGGCTTGCCCGTGCGTAAACGTTTTTTGCCGGATACTGAGATTGAAGCGGGGCATGAGTCTGCGCTGCAAGCATTTGCCATTAAGGCATACAGTGAAGTTGAGGAAGGCGAGCAGCAGCTTTGGATTGAGTTAGATGAACGGCGATTGTTTGCACGTGCCGCTGCAAGCTAAAGTACAAAATTTTCGGTAAAGCAGGATTTATAAAGAAGCACGAATTGATTTTTTATTTTTCGGGAGGGTATATTAAATGATGACTTCTTTGCTAATCCGCACGCGGTTGGTCTTAATGGTGGCGTTGGCTTTTTCGGCGATTCTGGCGGTGGGCGTGGTGGGCTACTTGGGCAATAGCCGTTTGTCGAACGAGTTAGAAAATTCGACGGGCGACTTTGCCGCGTTGAACAACCACTTGCTGGCGGACATGATGCACGATGCGATTCGTGCGGACGTGTTAGAGGCAATTGTGTTATCTGAAACTGGCAACATTCCGAGCATTGCAGATTCCATCAAGGAATTGGAAGAGCACAGCAAAATATTCTTTGAGAGTCTCGAAAAAAATACACGGGCGATATCACTGACGGAAAAAACAAGAAAGGCAATTGAGGGCGTTCGTCCCGCGCTGAATAACTACTCAAAATTGGGCGATGAAATCGCGAAGTTAGCAGTCACAAATTTAGCTGCGGCGCACGCACGCTATCCTGAATTTGATAAGGCTTTTAAAATATTAGAAACAGAAAATAGCCATGTGAGTGACATGATCGCGGCCGAGGTGGCCGAGTCACGCGCATCAGGCATTGAGGCTGAGGTGAACGGGCGCAATCTAGCATTAGCGGTGGGCGTGGTCGCGGTACTCATATTGCTGCTTGCGGGATACACCATTACTGCATCAATCACGAAACCGCTGCAACATTTTCAGCAAACAATTGATAGAGTGGGGCGGGGGGACTATGCCGCTCGCGTCCGCATGACTTCTGCGGATGAGGTCAGTACAGTGGGCCGTGCATTTGATACCTTGCTCGATGAGCGTGTCGCAACGCTGGCTAAGGCTGAAGCCAACAACGAACAACTGAACCAATCGGTGGTGGGCTTGTTGGGCACGATGTTCAGCTTATCGCAACGAGATTTAACGGTGCGCGCCGCTGTGACGGATGACATCGTCGGTACGCTGGGTGATTCGGTGAATCAATTAACCGACGCGACCTCCACCGTTTTGCGCGATGTGACTAATATTGCCGGAGTGGTGGGCGATGCTTCTAGGCGCGTGAAAGAGCAGTCCGATACGGTGACTGGGCAGTCGGTGCAGGAGCGGGGGATTGTGGTCAAGCTGGTGTCAAATTTAAAGGCTGCAACTGATGCTATGCAACAAGTCGCGCAGTTGGCGGGCAATTCCAGCTTGGCCGCAGCAGAGGCCTCACGTTCGACCGAGAATGCCTTGGCCTCGGTACAAAATTCGGTGCGCGGTATGGATGCTATACGCGAAACGATTTCTGAAATGGAAAAACGCATTAAACGGTTGGGCGAACGCTCGCAAGAAATTTCAAAAATTGTTGGCCTGATTAATACCATCTCTGAACGCACACACGTATTGTCATTGAATGCTTCCATGCAGGCGGCGATGGCCGGCGATGCCGGACGCGGTTTTGCCGTGGTGGCAGAAGAGGTGCAGCGGCTGGCGGATAACTCGCGTCAAGCGACCGAGCAAATTGCCAATCTGGTACAAAATATTCAGGTGGATACCAACGACACGATTGCCACGGTGAATAAAACCATCGACCAAGTGGTGCAAGGTTCGGACATGGCGCGTTCTTCTGGCGAAAAAATGCGCGAAACAAGAGAGGCCACAGAACGCCTTGTGCAACTGGTGCAAACCATTGCCAGCAGCACCGGCGAGCAAATGCGTTTGGCCGGAGAGTTGGGTGACGGCGCGGTAGCAATCACCGCCTCCATCGAAAAAACAGATACCCAATTGCAGCAACAAAACCAAGCGACAGATAGCTTGTTAAGTGCCGCACAGAAATTGGTTGAATCGGTATCCGTGTTCAAATTACCTGCGACAGCGGGCTAAGGAAGCATGGATTTAATTCCTTATGAACCACGTTGCTAAACAAATTGTGATGATCGCAAGGCGCAGCCCGAAGGCCAAGGGTTATTCTCCTTGGCGAGGGGTGCAACACGGCGAGTGCGCAATTTGGTCGCAACCCTCGCGCCATGCATAGCCCTGCGCCTTATACCCCATTTTTGCTGGAGATGCGTAACCAGGTCGAGCTGGCTACGCCCGACTTCGCCCATTGGTTAAGTGCGATTTCTACCGCAAGTGCAGCAGACCCCGCGTTAATGGAATCCATCGAAGCCTATGCCAACCAAATTGAGCGCATAGGGCAGACAGCGGAAATGTTGGGCATGCCAGGGCTGTGTGCGTGGTGCGGATATTTGAACACCGCGCTGATGGAGGTGGTGTTGCTGGAAGGCGATGCGCGTAAAAATGCCGCGCGGCATCTGGAGGCATGGCCTGCGCTGATGGGAAACTATCTGGCTGATCCGCTCAATATCGACGCGTCACTGGCACTCGTTGATTACTTCCCTGGCATGACCCTCTCACCGTTATTGGATGATGTAACCAGCGCGCAACTGATAGCGCAACTCGCAACCCCCCCCGTGTTGCCGGATGAATTGATGTCAGATGTGAATGCCGAGCCTGTTGCGCTTTCTGAGGCCGATGTCGCGCTCATCGTTCCAGAAGATGCCGACAGCAATGTCTTTCAAGCGTTTATGGATGAAGCTCCCGCCAGCCTTGATGAATTTGCGCGCTTCACCAGCGCGATTGCAGCGGGTCGTGCCAGTGCTGAGGATATCCGCAATGCTAAGCGCATCGCGCATTCATTCAAGGGCTCCGCCAATATTATCGGGATACGCGGCGTCGCAGCTTTGGGACATTACACCGAAGATATTCTGGAATATTTTGAAAAAAATCCGGTGCAACCGCCGCGTGCTTTGGGTAAGACTTTGCAGCAAGCCAGCGATTGTTTGGCGCAAATGATTGCTTATTTGCAAGGCGATGAAGCCGCGCCAGAGGATGCATATGAAATTTTATTGGCTGTGGTGGCGTGGGGTAACCAGATTAAATCCGGTCAAATAAATGAGGCGGATGAGATCAGTGAGCCCAGTGTAGTAGAAGAGCCCAGTGTAGTAGAAGAGCCCAGTGAAATAAAAGAGCCCAGTGAAATAAAAGAACAGCCGGCAACAGCAGAGCGCACGCCCATTGTTGCCGTGCCCACTGCCAGCGAGAGCGAGCAGACCAATTTGCGTGTGTCGGTGAAGGCAGTGGATGAAATGTTCCGCCTGTCTGGCGAGATGACCACGAAAATCAGCCAACTGGAAGCGCAAATTAAGGCATTAAGTGCGCGGGCGCAAAATTTATTGGCACAAAATTTAACCGTGCAGCAACGGGTTTTGGATATTGAAAAGCTGGTATTGCTGCGCGGCATCTCGCTCAATCCTGCCAGCGGTGCAGAGGGCGACAGCGTGTTCGATCCGTTGGAAATGGATCGTTACAACGAGCTGCACGGCGCGACGCGGGCACTGGTCGAGGTGACCACCGATGCGCGCGATGTCGCCATCGACATTGAGGATAATATTGTTGATCTGGCCACGGAAATTATGCGTCAAGGGCAGGTCGGTCGTGACTTGCAATATCAGGTAATTTCCACGCGCATGACTCCGGTGCATTCCCTGCTGCCTAGACTGAATCGAAATGTGCGGCAAACTTGTCAGCAGACTGGAAAAGAAGCGGAGTTGGTGGTGGGGGGCAGTGAAATTATGGTGGATGGCGAGGTACTCAATAAACTGGCCGATCCGTTGCTGCACATTTTGCGTAACGCCATCGATCATGGTATCGAATTGCCAGAAGATCGCCTGCAAGCAGGCAAGCTGCCGATAGGCAAAATACAAATGAGTTTTGCACGGCAGGGATCTACCATCAGCGTCAGCATTCAAGATGATGGACGGGGGTTAGATTTTTTACGCATACGCGAAAAAGCCGTGGCACGCGGCTTGATTAACGCTTGGCAAGCGTTGACCCAAGCCGAGCTGGCGCGCCTGACTTTGCTGCCGGGTTTTTCCACCAAAGACACCGTGAGCGAAATTTCTGGGCGCGGCGTGGGCATGGATGTGGTGGCCAGCAGACTAGCCGAGATCAAAGGCACGGTAGACATTAATTCAGAAACGGGGCGGGGTTGCACAGTTGTTTTACGTTTTCAAGCCTCGCTGGTGACGCAACACGCGCTGCTGGTGGAAGCCACCCAACAAGTTTTTGCGATTCCTATTCATCACATTGTGCAAGCCATTCCACCGAATACCGGCAAAATTGAAATGCAGGGCGAGGTGTGGAAGCTGGCACTACGAGAAGGTATTTATCCGCTGCGCGAGCTGGTCGTGTTGACCGGTTATCCATCGAATAATCCGACCTTGGAAATGCTAGAAGCACTGCCCAAAGTGCTGATCCGCACCGAGGGCGGCAACGTTGCGGTGGTGGTAAACCGGGTGATTGATAGCCGCGAGTTAATCGTAAAAGGCATGGGCAAATATCTGCCGCGCGTGCATGGCATATTGGGTGCGACGTTGATGGGCGATGGCGCAGTCGTGCCGTTGTTAAATATTCCCGAATTATTATCCGAGCCGATTGCAATGTCACATGCGGCGGCGGAACTGGCCGAGTCGGCACGCCGACAAGTACGGCGCGTATTGGTGGTGGATGATTCGCACTCGGTACGTAAATCACTGGGGCAATTATTGGCGGATGCTTCTTTTGAAATCGCCACCGCAAGCGATGGCATGGAGGCGATCCGCATATTGGAAAAATTCAAACCACATGTGATTTGCACCGATCTGGAAATGCCCAATATGAACGGCTTGGAGCTCACCGCGCACTTACGGCAGCGCGATGACACGCGCAATATTCCGATTGTCATGATTACGTCGCGTTCGATGGACAAGCATCGCGAACAAGCCGAGCGGGCGGGGGTCAATTTTTATGTGACCAAGCCGTATACCGATGTGAGCCTGTTGCGCCAGATTAGCCTGGCTTTTCAGCGGATATCCCAAGCAAGTGAAGTTTGAATGTTGGTTATAAAGCGGTTGTTGTATAGCGACACTTTCTTTAGTTATTTAAAAGAAAGGTTTTAAAGGTGTATTTGAAGTTAACTTAACAAGGAGAGACTATGCTTAACCAACTTTTGAATCTTAATCTTAAAAAAATAGGTATTAAAGCCAACGCCAGCTTGTTGCTCTTGTGCGGATTGTCATTAATAGCCCCTATGGCGCAGGCGCAAGTGCCCGCTGCCAAGAAACCGCCCGCCAAGACGACAGCGTTGCCTGTTCCCGCAGCACAGGAAAAAGATGAGGTTACGACTATTGACAAGCGCCCAGTCATTCACCGCCAGCGACATGTCCCCCTGCTAGTGCAGGAAGAAGATCAGATTGCAACTGATCGACCCGACTTTGTGGAATCCAGCAATGTAGTGGGCAAGGGGCGTTTCCAGATTGAAACCAGCTTTGCGATGGAAACCGATAAGCGCACGCCAGGCACAAAAAACACCACTTATGCCACGCCGACTTTGTTGCGTTACGGCACTTCGGAGGATTGGGAAGTGCGCCTAGAGACCGATGGTTACCTTAGCGCAAAAAGTGAAACGGCAGGAGTCTCGACCACAGAGAGCGGCATGGCGGATATATCCTTAGGTGCGAAGGTGCATACGCAAGATCAAAAAGGCATCCGGCCCTCGGTAGGCTGGTTGGTACACATGGATTTAGCCTCTGGCGATGCGCCATTCCGAGGGGCGGGCGTGCAACCTTCGCTGCGCGCCGTGTTTGAGTGGGAGTTGGATTACGACATGTCGGCAGGCATTATGCCCGGTGTTGCTTCGCTCACAAATGGTACAGATCGCTATGTGGCAGGCATATTCGCGGTGGTGGTGGGGAAATCTATAACCGATGAGTTACGCACCTTCGTTGAAATATCTGGACAAGAAATCGCCGCCAAAAAATAT
>JANONT010000143.1:0-2355 GCA_031420955.1 Candidatus Nitrotoga sp.
TCACAAGGTGCGAAACCGGGCAAGGGCGGGGTGTTGCCGGGGGCGAAGGTCACCGCCGAAATCGCCCGCATACGCGGCATTCCGATCGGGGCAGATTCAATCAGCCCGAACAGGCATCGCGACATTGCGAATATCGATCAACTGTTAGACCAAATCGCACAGGTGCGCGAGTGGAGCGGGCGGCCTGTCGGGGTGAAAACCGCCATCGGCGGCTGGCAGTTTATGAACGAACTATGCGATGCGGTACAACGTCGCGGCTTGGAATTTGCGCCAGATTTTTTGGTGATAGACGGTGGCGAAGGCGGCAGTGGTGCAGCCCCACAAACGCTGGCCGATCATATGGGGTTGCCCATAGGGGAGGCCTTGCCGCGTGTGGTGGATGCTTTGCTGGAGGCTGATCTCAAGCAGCGCATCCGCGTGGTTGCCTCCGGTAAATTAATTAATTCGGCACGTGCCACCTGGGCACTGTGCGCGGGCGCAGATTTTGTGAATACCGCACGCGGTTTTATGTTTTCGCTGGGCTGCATTCAGGCACTGCGTTGCCACACCAACGCTTGCCCGACTGGCATTACCACGCACAATAAACGCTTGCAGCGCGGGCTGGTGGTGGAGGAAAAATATGTGCGCGTGGCGAATTATGCAAAAAATATGAACTACGAAATCGACATGATCGCGCATTCTTGCGGGGCGCGTCACGCGCGCGAACTTGGGCGCGAACATGTGCGTATGGTGCAAACCGCGCATCACAGCATCGCGCTCAATATGCTGTACCCGTATCCTCAATCCTCGACTACACACGCTTAATTTCAACACCTGCCCACCGCTAAAGTGGAACCCACCCGGCGTGGGAACCAAGCAACGGGCACACGCTCTTAAGGAAGCACTTAACCAGCGTTGTCCGCTATAATCTTTTCCTCATTTTGCGTGCTTAAACACCCTTGAACACCGCCCATTTATTTGCCTTTGGCATTAACCATCACACCGCGCCGCTGGCCGTGCGCGAGCAAGTTGCTTTCAATACAGAAGCAACCGAACTGGCATTGCGTGATCTGGTGAGCCACGGCGCAGCCAAGGAAGCGACCATCCTCTCTACTTGCAACCGCACTGAGGTGTATTGCAGCACGCACGCGCCGGAACAGATTGTGAATTGGCTGGCGCATTACCATCACTTGCAGCCTGACAAAATTGAACCTTATGTGTACACCTTGCCGCATGAGCAGGCCGTGAAACATGCGTTCCGCGTGGCTAGCGGCCTCGATTCTATGGTGCTGGGCGAGCCGCAAATTTTGGGACAAATGAAGTTGGCGGTGAAGCAGGCCGAGCAAGCGGGCACGTTGGGATTTTTGCTACACAAATTATTTCAGCACACTTTTTCTGTCGCCAAAGACGTGCGCGCACAAACTGAAATCGGCTCGAATTTAACTTCGATGGCCGCCGCCGCTGTGAAATTAGCCGAGCGTATTTTTCCCAGCATTGCCGAACAGCGCGTGTTGTTTATTGGCGCGGGCGAAATGATCGATCTTAACGCGGTGCATTTTGCCGCACGCACACCGCGCCACATCACCGTTGCCAACCGCACGTTAGAGCGCGCGCAAATTTTGGCGCGCCGTATCAACGGTCACGCCATAACCTTGGGCGAGCTGCCAGAGCAACTGGCGCAACACGATATTATTGTGACCTGCACCGCCAGCCAACTGCCTATTTTGGGCAAGGGCATGGTAGAGCGCGCCATTAAAACGCGCAAACATCGCCCGCTGTTTATTGTTGATTTAGCCGTGCCGCGCGATGTCGAGACTGAAGTAGCTGATCTCGATGACGTATTTTTATACACTGTCGATGACCTGGCCGAAGTGGTGCAAGATGGCATGGCGGCGCGTCAAAGCGCAGTGCAAGAGGCGGGCGTGATTATTGATTCGGGCGTGGCGGATTTTTTACACTGGATGGAATCACGCGAAGTTGTGCCCACCATACGCGCCTTGCGCGACCAAGCCGAGCGGCAGCGGCGGCACGAATTTGAACGAGCATTAGCATTGCTGGCTAAAGGTGAATCGCCCGAAAAAGTGTTGGAATTATTAAGCAAGGGATTGACCAATAAATTACTGCACGGCCCAACCCAAGCCTTAAACCAAGTACAAGGTGCAGAGCGAGTAGCCCTGTTGGAAACCGTGCGCCGTATCTATCACCTGCATTCATCCGAGTGAATGCTTCTAAATAAAAATACCTCATGAAACCTAGTATTGCCGCAAAACTCGCCCAACTCGGCGACCGTTTGAGCGAGGTCAATCGCCTTTTAAGTGGTGAAGATGCGACCCGCGATATGGACAATTATCGCAAGCTCAACCGAGAACGCGCCGA
>JANONT010000144.1:0-4927 GCA_031420955.1 Candidatus Nitrotoga sp.
AAAGATGAATTCAAAGCCCCAACATTTGTGTACCAAGTCAGCGGCGAATACGCCATGCTCAAAGCCGCCGCACAAAACGGCTGGCTCAATGAGGAAGCGTGCGTGATGGAATTGCTACTGGCATTTAAACGCGCGGGCGCGGATGGGATATTGACTTACTTTGCGCTGGATGCGGCCCGGTGGTTAAAGCGGGGGTAGCAAACTTAGTTGAAAAATTTAATTGGCGGCTTCATTGGGGCACGACAAATTGTATGAGCAAACGCTATATGTAGGATATTCGTATGATTTGAAATTAAAAAGATAACAATAACTAAAATCACAGTGTGAAATTTATGTTCGGTAGTAATTTCTGGATTCTCTGTGCTGCAACGGCAATAATTTTGTCTGTATTGATTGGCGCGAACATTATAGTGAAGACAAAAACAAAGCCAGATTCAATGTTCTTTAGTATAAGTGCTGCCGTAATCACGGTTTATATTTTTTTAAGCATCGTCACAGAATTTTTGAGCAGCTGAATCCTGTCAGACTTTGCGTCGCCGAATGTGCTGAATTTTTGAGGCGCGTCGTTCGCGTAAAATATTCACAAGAAATTCATCCGCTGATTTGCATAGCGGGGTCGCACTACACAAATATCCTTGCCCGATGCCCCCCACATCAGCGCATCCCACCAAGCTCCACGCAATTTCCCTTCCAAAATATATTCCCCGCTGAGATATAATCGCGCAGCCTTTTAATTCATTGATGCAATGTCCACCCTTCCTCAGTCCGTCGGTATAGTCAGCGCGCAGCGCGCGCAGTTTGATACGCCCCTGCAATTTCAGAGCGGCGCGGTGTTGCCGCGCTACGAGTTGGTGTATGAAACGTATGGCACGTTGAATGCAGATAAGTCTAACGCGATTCTTGTTTGCCACGCGCTGTCTGGGCATCACCATGTGGCGGGCTACTACGCAAGCGACGAGAATAACCCTAAAGATAGAAACATCGGTTGGTGGGACAACATGGTGGGGCCGGGCAAGCCCATCGACACCAATAAGTTTTTTGTGCTAGGGCTAAATAATCTCGGCGGCTGTAGCGGCTCGACCGGCCCGTCCAGCATTAACCCCGCAACCGGTCAGCCTTATGGCGCAAGCTTTCCGCTGGTAACGGTGGAAGATTGGGTCGAGTCGCAAGCGCGGCTGGCGGATCGTCTCGGCATTCAACAATTCGCCGCCGTGCTGGGGGGTAGCTTGGGTGGAATGCAGGCCATGCAATGGTCGTTGTCCTTTCCTGAGCGCGTGCGCCACGTGTTGGCTATCGCCACTGCGCCGCGTTTAACCACCGAGAATATCGCGTTCAACGATGTGGCGCGTAACGCGATTTTGACGGACCCCGATTTTCATGGCGGCAATTTTTATCAGCACGGCGTAGTGCCGACCCGTGGGCTACGCTTGGCGCGAATGTTAGGGCATATCACTTATTTATCCGACGATGCGATGTCTGATAAATTTGGTCGCGGTTTGCGTGCCGGAAAATATAGTTTTAACTACGACATCGAGTTTGAAATTGAATCTTACCTGCGCTACCAGGGCGATAAGTTCGCCACGCATTTTGATGCCAACACTTATTTGTTGATGACCAAAGCACTCGATTATTTTGACCCTGCCAGAAATTTTAAGGGCGATCTGAACCAAGCTTTTGCGGTAGCACGAGCTAATTTTTTGGTCGTCTCTTTCACCACCGATTGGCGTTTTGCGCCGGAACTTTCGCGCACCATTGTAAAGTCGTTATTGCATAATCGGCGCAATGTCAGCTACGCCGAAATTTCCTCCACGCATGGTCACGACTCATTCCTCATGCAGCACGAGCATTATCACAACGTGATGCGCGCCTACCTCAACAACATTGCCCGCGAGTTTTCCGCATGAACCCGCTCGATCATTCCGCCTTAGCCGCCGCCCGCCCAGACTTTGCCGCCATTGCCGCATGGATACCGCAAGGCGCGCTGGTGTTAGATCTCGGCTGTGGTGACGGCAGCCTGCTGCGCTATCTAAAAGACACGCGCAACGTTCACGGCTACGGCGTAGAAATTGATGGCGCAAATATTGAAGCCTGCATTTTGAATGGCATAAATGTCATTCAAGGCAATTTAGATTCGGGCTTATCCGGCTTTGAAAACAACGCCTTCGATTACGTCATCTTATCGCAAACGTTGCAAGCCACGCGCCACACCGAGCGGCTCATGCAAGAGATGCTGCGGGTAGGGCGCGAAGGCATTGTCAGCTTCCCCAATTTTGGTTATTGGAAAAACAGAATCCAGATTTTGAGCGGCAACATGCCCGTATCCCAAGAGCTACCCTACCAGTGGTACGACACGCCAAATGTACACTTATGTACCCTGCATGATTTTGAGTCTTTTTGCAGCCAACATCGCATCAACATTTTAGATCACCGCGTCATGACCGGAGAGCACGCCGTCAGCTTTTTGCCAAACCTGTTGGGTAGCACGGCGGTGTATCGGTTTCAACGTGGAAAATAAATTAGATGGATGTAAAAACCCCGCACCTAACGCTGCAAATGCGGTAATTGTGCGGGGGGCGTTATGACCCTCTGGCAACAACTCACCACGCGCCGCATGCTGATTTGCGTGTTCACCGGATTTGCTTCCGGCCTGCCGCTGTATCTGCTGCTGAATCTCGTCCCCGCCTGGCTACGCACCGAGCAGATTGATCTCAAAACTATCGGCCTGTTCGCGCTCATTCAATTTCCCTACACTTGGAAATTTTTGTGGTCACCGCTGCTAGATCGTTATGTCATCCCCATGCTGGGGCGACGACGCGGCTGGATGCTGGTCACGCAAGCTGCGCTGCTAGTGGTGATTGCAGCGATGGGTGGATTTTCGCCGCAAACAGATTTAGGCACGATTGTGTTACTCGCAACGCTACTGGCTTTTTTAAGTGCCACCCTGGACATCGCGCTGGATGCCTTTCGCCGCGAATTGCTGCGCGACCACGAGCTGGGCATAGGCAACGCTGTGCATGTGAACGCCTATCGTTTGTCCGGCTTGATTCCCGGTTCGCTGGCGTTGATTCTCTCCGATTATCTGGCGTGGAATGTGGTGTTTATTATCACCGCGCTATTCATGCTGCCCGGCATGGTGATGACGTTGATGACCGACGAACCGCTCTCGGCCAACCCGCCCAAAACGCTGCGCGCTGCTGTGGTAGAGCCATTCCGCGAATTTATCAACCGCCAAGGTTGGCGGAGCGCGCTACTAATTTTGGCATTTATCTTTTTTTACAAACTCGGCGACAGTCTGTGTACCGCGCTGGCTACACCGTTTTATCTCGACATGGGATTCAGCAAATCGCAAATTGGTGTGGTCGCCAAAAATGCTGGCCTATGGCCGGCAGTAATCGGCGCATTGCTGGGTGGAATATGGATGTTGAAACTCGGCATCAACCGCGCATTGTGGCTATTTGGCGTGGTGCAATTAGTCAGTATTTTTGGTTTTTACTGGCTGGCGGTGCAAGGCGCGCAAACTGAAATTACGCCGCTACACCTCGCACAGCTAGCCTTCGTCATCGGCCTCGAAGCAATGGGCGTGGGGCTGGGCACGGCAGCCTTCGTCGCGTACATCGCGCACACCACCCACCCCGCATATACTGCCACGCAGTTTGCTTTATTCACCAGTCTCGCCGCAGTGCCGCGAACTTTTGTAAATGCCACGGCAGGTTGGTTAGTCGAGCAACTGGGCTGGGATGGATTCTTTTTACTATGCGTCGCCCTAGCGATACCGGGCATGTTGTTGTTGCTGAAAGTCGCCCCGTGGGGCGACACGCAAGCGATGCCCTTGAGCGAGGCTAAATAAAAGTGGGGGGGACATGAATCGTCGTCAATTTTTACTCAGCACCAGTGCCGCGTTTTTTTCCAACTACGCCTCGGCGGGCAGCTTGGGTGGCTTAAGTTTATGGCCGGAGCGCGGATTTTTTAACCCGTGTCTGAGCACGATACCCGATCATCTTTTACAACATCCCGTGGTGCGCGCCGCGTGGGAGGGGGTCGATGCCGAACAAATGTGGGATTGCCATGTGCATTTAGTCGGCGTAGGGAATGGTGGCACGGGCATTTGGGTTAATCCAAAAATGGACAGCCTGCTGCATCCCACGCTCTATATGCAAAAAAAATTCTACCTGAATGCCTCTTGCACGACCAATGCCGCCGGGCGCGTGGATGCGGCTTATACCGAGCGGTTGGTGCATTTGCTACAAACCATGCAGCCGGATGCCACGGCCAAAAAACATGGTCGCCTCATGCTGTTTGCGTTTGATTGGCATTACTCTGATGACGGCAGCAAGCGCGAAGACCTCAGCACTTTTCATGTACCCAACCAAGCGGCGCGCGATGCAACGCGCAAATATCCGCAGCTTTTTAAATGGGTAGCCTCGATTCATCCCTATCGCGCAGACGCGCTGCCCGCGCTAGAAGCGGCGATCAATGATGGTGCAGTGGCGATGAAATGGTTGCCTGCCGCCATGGGCATGGACCCAGACTCGCCCAGATGTGATGAATATTTCGCGATGATGGCAAAACATAATTTGCCGCTGATTGTCCATGCGGGCGAAGAAAAAGCCGTTCAAGGCGAAGGCTTTCAACACCTCGGCAACCCGCTACGCTTGCGCCGTGCACTGGATGCGGGCGTGCGCGTGGTGGTCGCACATTGCGCTTCACACGGCACCGACCTCGACCTCGATCACCCGCAACAACCCGTGGTTGAAAGCTTTGATTTGTTCGAGCGGATGATGGCCGAACCCAAATATCACGGGCGATTATTCGGCGAAATTTCCGCGATCACGCAAATGAATCGTATGCACATCTTGCCGCGCATCTTAGCCCACAGCGATTGGCACGCGCGGTTGTTACACGGCTCGGACTACCCGCTGGTCGGCGT
>JANONT010000145.1:0-5107 GCA_031420955.1 Candidatus Nitrotoga sp.
CGTTCATTCGACAGCGCGACACCGATGGCATTGAGCTCATCCAATCTATGCAACAACGTAGCGTTTTGATCCATCATTTTTTAATATCCACTGCCGTTATTTAATACACACCGCCCGCACTTGATGGATGTCGGTCACGCCCGACAATACTTTTTCGATCCCATCCTGCTTCAAGGTACGCATGCCTTCTTCCAGCGCGGTGGCAAATAGCTCGGCCACGCGAGCGTGTTCTTGAATATTTTTTTTCACTGTATCCGTGCCGACCATCAGCTCGTGCAAACCGACGCGACCCCGATAGCCCGTATTAGAACAATTATCGCAACCCACCGGATCATACAAAATAAATTGTCCTTTTTCATCCGCGAATAACTTCACCCATTCTGCATACAGTGCCTTGTACGCCGCATTGGGGTCTTTCTTCCACGTGGTAGTATTCATCAGTTCTAAAGAGTACTCCGTCAGCAAGGCTTTAATTTCTTCCGGCGTGGCAATGTGCGGTTTTTTACATTTTTTGCACAAGCGTTTCGCCAATCGCTGCGCTAATATTCCCAACAATGCATCGGCAAAGTTGAAGGGGTCCATGCCCATATCCAACAGCCGGATAATAGATTCCGGTGCGCTGTTAGTATGCAGCGTGGCAAACACGAGGTGACCCGTGAGCGAAGCTTCAATACCAATCGATACCGTTTCTTTATCGCGCATCTCGCCGACCATGATTATGTCGGGGTCGCAACGTAAAAATGCTCTCATGATGGTGGCAAAATCCATCCCCGCTTTTTTGTTGATTTGAACTTGGCGTAACCCCTTCTGCGTAATTTCCACGGGGTCTTCGGCTGTCCAAATTTTGGTATCGGGTTTGTTGATATAACCCAACACCGAATGCAAAGAAGTGGTTTTACCGGAACCAGTCGGGCCGCACACGAAAAACAAACCATAGGGCTTGCTGATAATCGATTTCAAGGTGGCGAGGTTATGCACCGACAAACCCAATTCATCCAGCTTGATGGGCTCGCCCGAAGCCAAGATACGCATCACGACATCTTCCACCCCGCCTTGCGAGGGCACGGTCGCCACGCGCAACTCGATATCCAGCGGGCCGTATTTTTTGAATTTAATTTTGCCGTCTTGCGGCTTGCGCTTTTCTGAAATATCCAGATCGCACATAATTTTTAAGCGCGTGACCAAAGCGCTGCGATACGCCGCCGGCACTTCGATATATTTTAGAAGCGAGCCATCTTTACGCAAGCGCACCAGCGTCGGCGCTTTGCCGGGAGCGGGCTCGATATGGATATCGGATGCGCCCATATTGTAGGCATCGACAATAATTTTATTAACCAGTTTGACCAGCTCGTTATCGCCGGCGGCATTTTCATCCTCAAAGGTTGATCCGCTGCCCTCATCCTCTTCCCCGCCCAACGCGGTCAGCAAATCGCCTACCGATGAGCTGTCCATCTCCATGGTTGAGCTGCCCACGCCACCGCCTCCGCCGCTGTAAAATAAATCCAAGGTGGCTTTAAATTCGCGTAACGGACACACTTTGTAAACCAAGCGACTGCGCGGAAAAATATTATTCACTACGCGCGACGCTTTGATCCGTTCGGGATCAGTGGTAAGGATCACCATCCCCTCTTGCGTTTCTTCGATGGGGAGCCAATGGCTGCTTTCGATATAATCGCGGCGCAGATTTTTGAGCAAATCGGGCGGCTTGATTCGGTCTGACTTAAACGGCTCGTAAGGCACGCCAAAAAAACGCGACAGCGACTTGCCCAGCGCGTCCATTTTGACTTGGAATTCGTCGATCAAGACATCTTCAATGTCGATCCCTTTACGCCTGGCGGTACGCGTGGCGAGGTCAAATTCCACAGGCGTGATAACGGCATCGGCTACCAGATAATCATATTTGGTCTTGGCTACCACTTGCTGTTGCCGCTGCTTGAGTGCCACGGCCAGCGTTTGCGCCAACTCTTTAATGCCGTCTTCAATCGAGCTAGTAAACGGAAAGCCCGCTTTGTTGTTGATAACCTGCATCACCCCGATCAGCTCATTGCTGCTAGCATCGACGATGGGCGCAACCAACATTTGTTTAGTGCGGTAGCCCGTGCGCTTGTCCACATCTTGCAAAAACCGCAGTTGGCCGCCATGCAATGCCAGCTCTTGCTCGTCATACACATCTTTGAGATTGAGCATTTTTTTATTCAGCGCGACATAGCCCGCGATGCTCTGCTCGGTAATCGGCAGCTTCAAATCTTTAAACGAATTTAAACCCGTTTTAACCTTAGAGACTAGCGAAGCCTTGTCATCCCCCATCACATAAATGGTTAGACGATCCGCATTAAACAAGCTGCAAATATCTTTGCTGACATCCAACATAATCTCGTCGATATTGCTGGTGCCGTGAATTTTATTCGTAACTTGGCTAAGTTTTTTAGTGAACTCCAGTTGCAGCGAAACATCGCCCCCTGCGCGCCGCCGATCTAGTGGTACTACTGCTGCGTTATCCATGAATACCTCTGTACTTAAAACTCAAACACTTGTCCGTTTAACAACATCACAGGCTTAAAGCCCTGTACGCACTCACCGATTTGCTGCATGGTTAAATCGACATCACCCGGTTTTAGATGCGTAATAAAAATTTCTGTCTGCGGCTGCTTCAGTTTCAGCAACTCTTCAGCCAACATGTCGGGACATAAATGCTTGGAGATTTCTGATAGCTTTCTTTCCTGATTGGGGAAAGCCGTTTCGATAATCAAGTAACGCAAATTACCAATTTTATTGACCACCTCCCAAAATGCATCATGCGTGGTGGTATCGCCACTATGCACCAAGCTGGCCGCGCCACTGTCGATCTGGTACCCCACTGCAGGCACGACGTGATGCGCGGGCAAGGCGGTAATTTTGCGGCCATTTAAATCGACTGTCTGCCCTAATTCCATCGCCTGATAACGCATGTAGGGATTCTGCGCGTCCGGTATCTCGGCAAAGTCCGGCCAAATTTTCCAGTTGAATATATGCGCTTGCAATACCGCTAGGGTAGCGGCGGTGGCATGAATGGTGAGCGGCTTATCGCGCATAAAACCCACGCTATCTACCATAAAGGGAATGCACGCAATATGATCCAAATGTGCATGGGTAATAAACACATGGTCAATCATGCGTAGCTCGGTTACGCTGAGGTCGCCCACGCCCGTACCTGCGTCGATCAGCACGTCGTCGTCAAGCAACATCGAGGTCGTGCGAAAATTCCCCCCAATGCCACCGCTGCAACCCAGTATTCTCAGTTTAATCATTTTGTCATCCACTTTTTAAGATGCCCATCTAAACCGCGTCGATTATTTTGATTCGCAGATTATTTTGATTCATGGGTAAATACGCCATCCCATGCAGCCCCCGGCGGATTGTTGCGAAAATGCGCCACCCGCTCGGCATATAATTTATATAAATACGTTTGGGGAGCCATGCGTTGCAAGTTATATAGTTGTAATTCTGCCTGATCCCACTCTTGCTTACGATAGTGCCATAGCACTTGGTTGAACAGTTTAATTTCATCGCGCAGCTCGCGCGACACCTCGCCCACCAAGCCGAGCGGCTCATAGATAACCACGGGCTTATCTTTACCTTTTACACGCACTTGGTCAAGCTCGCGATACAGGAAATCAGGCACGGCTACTTTGGTCTGCTCGCCAACAATAATGCCCACGCCATATTGTTTGGTGATGCCTTCCAAGCGCGAAGCAAGGTTCACCGCATCGCCCATCACCGTGTATGCCATCCGCACTTCTGAACCCATGTTGCCGACACTCACCCGCCCTGTGTTAATGCCCACACCGATGTGAATTTCCGGCCAACCACGGGCTTTAAACAGAGGCTGCATGTCGGTCAACTGTTGCTGCATCTCCATACCCGCAATCAGCGCGTTGCGTGCGTGTTGAATATCATGCAAAGGCGCGCCCCAAAACGCCATGATGCAATCGCCCATGTATTTATCGATGGTGCCGCGATGTTTGTACACCACGCGCGATAGCGGGGTAAGAAACTGGTGCATCAGCTCGGCTAATTCCTTGGCTTCCAAGCCCTCGGAAATCGTGGTGAAATTACGCACATCGGTAAAAAGAATCGTCATGTCGCGGCTCTCGCCTTCCATCGACACCTGCTCGGGATGCTTGCTCATCTCCTCTACCACTTCGGCGGGCACGTACTGTCCGAACAAACCGGTAATTTGCCGCTTGGCGCGGGATTCAACAAAGTAACCGTAGGACATTTTGAGCATAAACAAACTTAATATCAGCAATACCACACTGGCCAACGGGAAGGCTAGGTTGGCGTAATGCCACAGTGCAAAATTACCTAATAACATTGCCACCAGCGCGCCCACGCTCAACAACGTAGCGTGCACCGGGCTCAACAAAGGCAACAGCACCGCCAATGCCACCCCAACCAGTAACAGCAGCAGAACTTCTGCGCCTATAGCATAGGGCGGTTTATGTTTGAGATTTTGATCCAAAATTCCGGAGATCATATTCGCGTGAACTTCAACGCCCGGATAAGCCTCGCCTACTGGAGTCGAGCGCAAATCTCGCAAACCCGGGGCAGACGTTCCGACCAGCACAATTTTATTTTTTAACTCCGCAATCGGCACGCGCTCTTGCAATACATCGGTCACGGAGAGGTAGCGGAAACTGCCCGCCCCGCCCCGATAAGGAATCAGCGCATTTACCTGCTGATCGACCGGAATGCTCAGGCTGGCATCTTTTCCCACATCAATTAACAAAGATTCCAACCCCGCATAACCCGCATTGTCACCTGGAGCATAACCAGGTACCAGTCTAGGCAAGCCCAGCAAGACGCGCGTCATGGCCAACGACAGCGATTCAAAATATTCCCCGCCGTACTCCACCACCATAGGCAGGCGGCGCACTATGCTATCAAAATCCACCGCTGGATTGAAGTGTCCCGCACTGATCGCGTTCGCTTGCAGTTCTGGCAAATTGCCGCCATAGCCATCCCAGGTTATAAATTCCACGGGTCTGGTTTTAAACATTCCACTGGGAAACACAGACTCAGGTAGCGCCCCTGAAGTGGTCGCTTTACCACCCGTTTTGCTATTACT
>JANONT010000146.1:0-5628 GCA_031420955.1 Candidatus Nitrotoga sp.
GCGCGATATTGCGCTAGCTGCGTTTCTTTGCGCTGCCGAATTTTTTTGGTGACCTGATCCAGCTCGAACACCAGCTTGTGCAAATTATCCCGCACGGCGGCCACTCCCGCCAAATCTAATGGACGCGGTAGATGGGTCAAATTTCCCAAATTAGTTTGCAATGCTACGATGCTGTCAAATAACTCTGGGTAAGTATTCGCCACCCGCCCCAGCCCGATCAACACCGCCTCTACCTGCACAGAAATACTGCGTGCAGCAGCCTCGCGACCCAACGGGGTTTTCAAATTAGCCGAATAATAATTGTCGTTCACCACCAAAATAGCGCGGGTAACCAGCATATTCAGGCTGAACTGCGCGGCCTCTTCGGCATTTAATTCTTCCAGCCGTTGAATGTCCGAATAGAGCGTGTTGCGTTCCAGCCCCAAAATAAAGCCCGCTGCCAAGGTGTACGCCAAGAACAACACCAACACCAACATGCCCTTGGCGCGCAGTGACATGCCGCCCAGCAGCAATAGTTGGGTACTCAACATTGATGCTGGTGGTATTGAAGAAGACATCGAAGACGAGGGCGTAGAAACTGACACCGCCTGCTCCACAGATTTGTCATGCGCCTCATGCATGGCAGGCTCTCCAAAAACTATTATTTTGCAGTGTGCACAATGCGCTTAACCCCCAGCAATTTTTCCACTTCATCGATCACCTGTGGCTCGGCCCAACCTCTATCACCCACATGCAGTTTGGCAATGCTGTGATCGCGGCGCAATAAAAATGTACTAGGAAGATTAGGTGCACGGAGGGTTGTATTTGCATAATCAAGCAACACGGGAAATGTCAGCCGATTGCGCAATAAAAACTCGCGCACCGAGTTGAGGTCTTTGTCCACGCTAACCGCAACAATTTGTAAATCTTGCGGCTGAAATAATGTCCCTAATTTTTGCAAACTGGGCATTTCATACACGCATGGGGGACACCAAGAAGCCCAGATATTCACCACTAACGCCACGCCAGCGTAAGATGTAGCGGGCGGCTGGCTGCCCTCAAAATAGGGTAGCTTAGAAAAGTTTTGTAAAAACCGTTTACGAAATTCGTACTCAACCTGTTCCGCGCTGGTACAGCTTGCCAGCACCACACCCGCCATGCCCAGCAAGGCCAGTTGCAATAATCGCCGCCGCGCTGTGTTGGTGTTTGCCATCGCCATACCTCACTTACAAAGCCGCCTTACTATGCAATTGTGCGGCCGTTGCAAAACGCTATTTGACTCCCAAGCCTATTTAACCTCGGAATCTATCGTGATCGTAATATTTTTCGCGCCCACATTCACCGTCTGCGAAAAGCCCTGCAAATCCCCAGGATTAGGCATGACATTGCCTGTTTTAGAAATGCGCGCACCCACCACCACACTGGTAGCGGAAGATAAATTCAAGCTCGGCATCATTGCCATGCTGTCATCCAACGTAAATGTCAGCGGCAAATCGCTGACCAATTTACGCATCGCGGCCAGCGGAGGAGAGCGACCCACACCCGCAGCGCGGGCGAAGATAAATACCGTATCCGTGTCAGATACGCGCGCGCGCAACGCGGGATCAAGCGTCACCGTGCCGCTTATTTTTGCAACCGCAGGTGGGGCAGCCGCACGCGGCGCAGCACCCATGCCCGCCAAGCTCCGCGCCTCGGCCACACTATTGCTGATGGATTTAGCTGCGGGTGAATCTGGCGGCACGCGCTTCAGAATTTTTTCCCACCAGCCGATTGCGGCACGATAATCTTGCCGTTCAAAAGCGGCCGAGCCCATCAAATTTAATGCTTTCAAATTGCTGGGGTTAGCCTTTAGCGCGCGACGAATTATTTTTTCTGGCTCGCCCTGCAAGGTTTGTTTGCTCATCGCCAACACGTCGGCATAATCGGCCAGCAAATCTGCGTTGTCTGGCAACAAGGCCGTCGCCTGTGCATAGGCCGCGCTAGAATCCACAAACCGCCGCAGTGCCGCATATGAACGCGCCAACATGACCCAACCTTCGACATTATTAGGCTCTGCCTGCAAGCGTTGTTCGAGCTGCGCCATCATCGCTTCAATTTGCGCGGGCGTGGTTTGATGTCCCTGCTGATTTTCGGCCACCTGTATCGGCGGGTTAATTCCGGCGGGCGTACCTACCCAAAAATATAAAGCCACCGCCAACGCGGGCACGGCGATAGCCACACCAATAGATACGCCAACTGTGCTGCGCTGCACGGCGACAGATGGCACGGCCACATCGGTGTTTGCGGTATCTTCCAGCACGCGGCTTTCTAAATCGCTACGCGCAGCGCGATGCTGCGCTTCATCCAACGTGCCTGCCGCTAAATCTGCATCCAATTCGCGTAGCTGATCGCGATAAACTGATAAATTCGTTTCCCGCCCCGTGCTGGATGCAACGCGCTTACCCGCCCCCAATAACGGCCACAACAATAACGCCAATACGCCCGCAAGCATTAGCACGGCAACAATCCAAAACCCTATCATGAAGCATCCTTTATATTTTTTTGGCCATCATCTTGCCCATCATTTTTCTGGCCTTTTATTTCAGCCAATAACGACTCTGCCTGCACATGTTCTGCCGCACTTAACACAGGCACTTGTTGTTGCAATTTGCGCCGTTGGCGTAGAGTGATAATCAACACCCATGCGCCGCCCGCCAGCATCAGCAAAGGGCCGAACCATAGCAACCAAGTTGAAGATTTCATCTGCGGATTGAACAATACAAAATCACCGTAACGCGCCACCATGTATTTCAAAATCTCATCTTCGGACTGTCCCGCTTTTAATTTTTCGCGCACTTGGTTACGCAAATCCACCGCCAACTCGGCGTTGGAATCGGCAATAGTTTGATTTTGACAAACGAGGCAGCGCAGATTTTCGGAGACTTCCAACACGCGCTTTTCCAATACAGGATCATCGTTGGTGGGCTTGGCTTCGCCTGCATGAGCCAGCGAAAATGAAAGTGCCAACAACAAGCTGAGCAATAATTGATTAACCATTATTGAGCTCCTTGATGAGCGGCAGCAATTTATCTTGCACAATCTCCGGCGTAATCGCGCCGATTACTTTGTGGCGAATAATACCAGCCTTGTCGATAACGAAGGTTTCCGGCACGCCATATACGCCGTAATCAATGCCGACGCGACCATCTAAATCATGCGCGGAAAGAATGTACGGATTGCCGTGTTGCCGCAGCCAAGCCATGCCCGCTTCGCGTTGATCTTTATAGTTCAAGCCATAAATCGGCACGATGTTTTGTCGCGCCATTTCCACCAGCAAAGGATGTTCTTGCAAGCAGGTCGCGCACCACGATGCCCACACGTTAAGCAGCCACACCTTGCCGCGCAAATGCTCTGGTGCAATCACTTTGTTCGGCTCATGCAGTTGCACCAGCTTGAACGCAGGCGCGGGTTTGTTTAATAAAGGCGAAGGGATTTCGCGGGGATTAAGCGTGAGGCCTATCCACAAAAAAACAACCAATACGACGAAAATAGCTAAGGGAATAAAAGATTTTTTCATTTTTTATTCCCGTTAACTGGCGGTTGCCACAGCCGGAGTAGCAATGGGATGACGATAGCGGCGATCACTCACCGCCAGCAAACCGCCCAGTGCCATGAGCAAGCAGCCGCCCCATATCCAATACACCATCGGCTTGTGCAAAATGCGTAATGTCCACTCCTCTTCGCCCACTTGGTCGCCCAAGGCGACATACAAATCGCGGAAGACAGTGGTGCTGATCGCCGCTTCAGTCATCGGTGCGGCTTGTTTGGTATAGGCGCGTTTTTCGGGATGCAATGTGGCGACTTTGCTACCATTCTTGGTCACTTCGATGGTCGCTTGCGCGGCGGCATAATTCGGGCCGCGCTTATCTTGCACGCCTAAAAATTGGAAGGTGTAACCATCCAAGGTGGTGGTGTCGCCCGTGCGCACTCGTACCTCGCTGCTGCTTTCATAGCCATTTACCAGCGTTACGCCCAGCACAAATATGCCCACGCCGAGGTGCGCTAACAACATGCCGTAAGTGGCACGCGTGGTAGAGCGTAATTTCGCCCACACGCCTTCAGTCGAGCCGCGCACTTTATGCGCTAAATATGCCGCGCCCGACAAAATCGCCCATAGTCCTAATGTCACCCCTGCCACGACAGGAGCCGACCACTTACCAAACAAAAATGGCACGACTATCGCCAATGCTAAGCTAGCAGCGATCCACGGCCATAGTTGCCGGGTGACCCGTGCCATGTTGTCTTGCTTCCACCGCACTGCTTGCCCGATGCCCATCATCAATACCGCAATGCCCATAATAGGCGCGAACACGGCTTCAAAATACGGCGGACCGACAGAAATTTTGCCGAGATTTAAAGCATCTAAAAACAGCGGATAGAGCGTGCCAAGAAACACCGTGCCTGCAGCGGCGACTAGCAATACGTTATTCACCAGCAGCATGGATTCGCGTGACACCACTTCAAAGCCGCTACCCAATCCAACTTTTTGGGCGCGCCAAGCGAAGAGTGCGAGCGAGCTGCCGACCACGACACAAATGTAGATCAAAATGAATAAGCCGCGTGTTGGGTCTGAGGCAAAAGAATGCACCGAAGTTAACACGCCCGAACGCACCAAAAATGTACCCAGCAGGCTAAGTGAAAATGCAGAGATGGCCAACATCACCGTCCAGCTTTTGAATGCGCCACGTTTTTCGGTGACAGCCAGCGAATGGATTAACGCCGTGCCGACTAGCCACGGCATGAAAGAGGCGTTTTCGACCGGATCCCAAAACCACCAACCGCCCCAGCCGAGCTCGTAATACGCCCACCAGCTACCGAGCATGACCCCTAGTGTCAAAAACATCCACGCTAATGTTGTCCACGGACGTGACCAACGCGCCCAAGTTGCATCCAGCTTGCCGCCGATCAGCGCGGCAATGGCGAATGCGAACGTAACCGAGAATCCGACATAACCCATATACAACAAAGGCGGGTGAATAATCATGCCGAAATCTTGCAACTGTGGATTAAGATCATGCCCATCCAGCGCGCCGGGCAAAATTCTCTCAAAAGGATTAGAGGTGAATAAAGTAAAGGCGATAAAACCTGTGCTGACCAAGCCCATTACACCCAAGACCCGCGCTACCATTTCTGTAGGTAAGCGTTTACTGAACAAAGCCACGGCCATGGTCCAGCCAGCCAGCATGGTCAGCCACAACAATAATGAGCCTTCATGACCGCCCCAAGATGCAGCAATGCGGTATTGTAATGGCAGCAAAAGATTAGAGTGATTAGCGACGAATTTGACGGAAAAATCGAAGGTGACAAAGGAATAAATCAAGCACGCAAACGCAATCACCACGCACAGCATTTGTCCATACACAGCGGGCTTGGCAATGGCCATTAAACGCTGATTACCGCTCAGGCTGCCGATGATGGGCAATGTTCCTAGCGTCAATGCCAAGATCATCGCCAGGATGAGCGAAAAACTACCGATCTCTGGAATCATGGCGCGCTCCCTACAACGCAGCGGCTTACCCGCACAAATATTCCGATTACACCAGCATGCATTTCAACCCACTTCATCATTTGCTATCCTTAGTTATGTTTTACTGCTTGAGCTGCGCTAAA
>JANONT010000147.1:0-4660 GCA_031420955.1 Candidatus Nitrotoga sp.
AAAATACCTCATGAAACCTAGTATTGCCGCAAAACTCGCCCAACTCGGCGACCGTTTGAGCGAGGTCAATCGCCTTTTAAGTGGTGAAGATGCGACCCGCGATATGGACAATTATCGCAAGCTCAACCGAGAACGCGCCGAGCTGACTCCCGTGGTGGAATTGTACGAAGCGCATCAAGCGTGTGCGGCGGATATTACGACTGCGATGGACATGTGCAACGATCCAGAGATGCGCGAATTTGCCGAGGAAGAAGTCAAGCACGGACGTGCGCGCTTGGAACAAATCGAAGTCGATTTGCAAAAACAATTGCTACCTAAAGACCCCAATGATGATCGCAACGTGTTTCTAGAAGTACGTGCTGGTACGGGTGGCGACGAAGCGGCGATATTTTGTGGTGACTTGTTTCGCATGTATTCGCGCTTCGCCGAGCGTAATCGCTGGCAAGTAGAAATCATTTCAGAAAGCGTGGGTGAGAAAGGTGGCTACAAAGAAATTATCGCGCGCATCGCCGGGCAAGGCGCGTATTCGGTGCTGAAATTTGAGTCCGGCGCGCACCGCGTGCAGCGCGTGCCCACCACCGAAACGCAAGGTCGCATACACACCTCAGCCTGCACCGTTGCGGTGTTACCAGAGGCAGATGAAGTGAGCGATGTGATTTTGAATCCCGCCGATTTACGCATTGATACTTTTCGAGCGTCAGGCGCGGGCGGCCAGCACATCAATAAAACCGATTCCGCCGTGCGCATCACACACATCCCGACTGGCACAGTGGTGGAATGTCAGGATGGTCGTTCGCAACATAAAAATAAAGCGCAGGCGCTGGCTGTGTTAGCGGCGCGTATCAAAGATAAAGAAGAACGCGCAGCCCACGCCAAGCAAGCTGCAGAAAGAAAATCGCTGGTTGGCAGCGGAGATCGCTCCGAGCGCATCCGTACTTATAACTTTCCGCAAGGGCGGGTCACCGATCACCGCATCAACCTCACGCTTTATAAAATGGAACACATTATGGATGGCGCGATCAGCGAACTGTGCAACGCACTAATGGCGGAATATCAGGCCGAGCAATTAACCGCATTGGCCGAGAGTGTTTGATTTTGCGGGGGCGTAGGGCGGGCAAGGTTCATCTTCCTGCCCTATGAAAATTCACAATACAGCTTGTAGGATGCTGCCGACGCAGGAGGCGCATCGCTCGCGTAAAATTACGATGGGGCTTGTTGAATGACTCGAACGATGCGCCTCGTATCTCGGCAGCATCCTACAAAACCCCATCCATTGAGCAATGGATAGCGCAATAAAAATAATCCACACCATGTCTAGTTTCATCCAAAAAAATATGCGACAAGACACCGCGCAACTCAGCGCGACGCTTGCATTGGATACCAGTACAGCGCGTATCGAAGTGCAATGTTTGTTGCAGCACGCGCTGCAAGTTTCGCGCGCGTATTTAATCGCGCATCCCGAATATGTATTAAGTAACTCCGAGCAAACGAAATATTCATCACTGTTGCAGCGACGTTTACGCGGCGAGCCGCTAGCGTATATTTTAGGAGTGCGCGAATTTTTTGGGCTGAATTTTCAGGTTAATGCAGCAACGTTAATTCCACGCGCCGATACCGAATTACTAGTAGAAAAAGCCTTGCAAATTATTCCTAAAAATACTGTGTCGAATTTGCGCGTGCCCAATTTTAACGTACTGGATTTAGGCACGGGCAGTGGCGCGATTGCATTATCTATCGCGCACCATCACCCGCACATCAGCGTTGTGGCGGGTGATTTTTCGGCGGGTGCTTTGCAGGTGGCGCGTGAAAATGCGCGTCATTTAAATCTCAACAATATTATTTTTACGCATAGCGATTGGTATGCTGCGTTGGGTAGACAGCACTTCGATTTGATCGTATCTAACCCGCCTTATATCGCGGCAGATGATCCCCATTTGCAAATAGGCGATCTACGTTTTGAGCCGAGCACCGCGCTGGCTGCGGGCGCGGATGGCTTGCAGGCTATTCGCCAGATTATTGCTGGGGCGCACGCGCACCTCAAACCACAGGGTCAACTGTGGCTAGAGCATGGCTATAATCAAGCCGCCAGCGTGCGCGAGTTATTGCGGCAAGCAGGCTTCAAAAATATTTTTTCTGAACGCGACTTAGCCGGCATAGAAAGAATATCTGGTGCAACATTTGGCGCAATGCGTTGACCATGTAAGCTGCCTGCCCTAAAATCCCTCCCCTAATTACCCAACACCTAAAGAGGCCACAAAATGAGCACACAAGAAACGATTAAGCAGCAAATTACCAGCCACGCCGTGGTGCTGTATATGAAAGGCACAGCGCAATTTCCGCAATGTGGATTTTCGGCGAATGTAGTGCGGACGCTGAAAGCTTGCGGCGTACAAAATTTATTCACCGTGGATGTGTTGGCTGATTCAGAAATTCGTCAGGGCATTAAAGAGTTTGCTAACTGGCCGACCATTCCGCAGTTGTATGTGAACGGTGAATTTATTGGCGGCTCGGATATCGTGACGGAGATGTATCAGAGTGGGGAGTTGCAGGCACTGCTCAGCCCCAAACACTGATAGGAGTTGATAAGCTGTTGCGCTCAGCATAACGGTGTTGCGCAAGGGCTCGAAATGCGGGGGCGCGAAGCGGCAGACGAAAAGTACACTCCGCTTTCTCTCCCTTGCACGCCTTGTTCTGCTTTCGCTCACAACGCTTATCAAAACCCTGCGAAAAAATATTGATCGACAAGAATTTATTCTATTGCCAAGATTTATTCTGTTGCCAAATTACCCTATTAATAGATGCTTTCTAGCTCTCGCAATCGCCGCTTCCACTTGCTTAGGCGCAGTGCCACCCACATGGTCGCGGCTGGCCAGCGAGCCTTCTAGCGTTAACACGGCATAAATATCCTCCGCGATAAGCAGAGAAAATTTCTGCAACGCTTCCAACTTAAGATCGCTCAAATTACACGCCTGCTGTTCCGCATGGCGCACCACCAATGCCACCACTTCGTGGGCATCGCGAAACGGCAAACCCTTTTTCACCAAGTAGTCGGCCAAATCTGTAGCTGTGGCATAACCTTGCAAGGCCGCATCCCGCATGGCTTGAGGCTTGACGGTGATACCGCCGATCATGTCTGCGTAAATTTGCAGCGTCATGTTAAGCGTGTCTACGGTGTCAAACAGCGGCTCTTTGTCTTCTTGGTTATCTTTGTTGTAGGCCAGCGGCTGGCCTTTCATCAAGGTGATTAACGCGACTAAATTTCCCTGCACACGACCGACTTTACCGCGCACTAATTCCGGCACATCAGGATTTTTTTTCTGCGGCATGATGGAGGAGCCCGTGCAGAAACGATCTGCGAGGTCGATAAAACCGAAGCTCGGATTCATCCACAAAATAAGCTCTTCTGATAAACGCGACAAATGCACCATGATGAGCGCGGCACAGGCGGTGAATTCAATGGCGAAATCGCGATCCGACACGGCATCTAAAGAATTTTCGCACACGCCATCAAAACCCAATAGCTCGGCAACAAGCTCACGATTGATCGGATAGCTCG
The DNA here is from genome assembly GCA_031420955.1 of Candidatus Nitrotoga sp. Lineage (GTDB taxonomy): Bacteria > Pseudomonadota > Gammaproteobacteria > Burkholderiales > Gallionellaceae > Nitrotoga. Next base: position 3,557 of record JANONT010000147.1, read on the forward strand.
TGCCAGCCAGAGCCGCTGCGCCAAGCGGCAAGCGGTTAACACGAGCACGGCAATCCGTTAAACGCTGTGCATCGCGTTTTAACATTTCAAAATAAGCCATCAGGTGATGCGCAAAACTCACGGGCTGCGCCACTTGCAAATGCGTAAAACCGGGCATGATGGTGTGCGTGTGGTGGGTGGCTAAATCGAGTAGCGCGGTTTGCATCGTGTGGATATGCTGCTTGATTTCGTCAATCGCGCCGCGCAAATACAAACGAATATCGGTCGCCACTTGGTCGTTGCGCGAGCGGCCCGTATGTAATCTTTTCCCCGCATCGCCGACGAGCGCAGTGAGCCGTTTTTCGATATTAAGATGCACGTCTTCTAAATCTAGCAGCCACACAAATTCGCCAGCGAGAATTTCGTTTTCAATTTGCCCTAGGCCGCGCTGAATGTCGCGCAAATCTTGTGTGGTGATAATGCTACCAGCGGCCAGCATCTGCGCGTGCGCGAGCGAGCCTTGAATATCCACCAGTGCCAGCCGTTTATCAAATTCAACCGAGGCGGTGTACCGCTTAACCAATTCCGCTACGGGCTCGTTAAACCGCCCCGACCACGTTTGTCCCGTGAGTGATTTTTTAGATTGCACTTCTTTTTCTTGCATCGTCATCGGCTATTGTCCAGAATGTGCGGCATAAATTGGGATACGCTGATCTAATGCCTGCGCGGGCGAATTGCTGTGTTGACTGGTGCTCGAAACCCCCCTGTATATCTTGATACACTCAGGTTTCTGCTTTCCGCACGCCTTGCACTTCATCCCGCTCGCTGATTAAATTCAGCGTTCCCTCAAATTTTGAGTGAGGCCGCAAATTATAAATCAAAACGCCATGCCCGATGTGCTACCCAATTTCCGCAGCTTGGGCGTAATCTTGCGCGTCGTGTTGTTGGTCAACGGCATCGTCATGTTGGCGATTTTGGCACACGCCCCTTCTTGGCAAGAGGGCGTGCAACAAATGGTGATTGTCTCAGCGTTGTTACAACCCGTGTTGTTATCTAATTTGTTGCTGCTGTTTATATTGCACCCTCTATTGGCCAAGCTGCGCTACCCGCAAAGCATTGCGCTTG
>JANONT010000148.1:0-11764 GCA_031420955.1 Candidatus Nitrotoga sp.
GTATTGCTTCTTCATTGACACCACCGCCATGCGGTAGGAGCAGCCTTCCGGTGGCAAATAAAAATCGATAATTTCTGGAAATTGCTTTTGCAACAGCGGCACGAACACTTCGTTGAGCGCCACGCCCAGCATCGCTGGCTCGTCCGGCGGCTTGCCCGTGGAAGTGGAGTGATAGATGGGATCGCGGCGCATGGTGATGCGCTCGATGGTGAACACCGGAAATTTTTCCTGCTCGTTATAGTAGCCGGTGTGGTCGCCATATGGACCTTCCACGGCGATTTCATCGGGATGAATCACGCCTTCTAAAACAATTTCCGCGCTGGCGGGCACCTGTAAATCGCTGCCCAAACATTTAATTAATTCGGTTTTCGCGCCGCGTAATAAACCAGCAAATTGATATTCGGATAATGAATCTGGCACGGGGGTAACCGCACCTAAAATAGTGGCGGGGTCTGCGCCTATCACCACAGCTAGTGGAAAAGGCTGGCCGGGATTGGCTTTGCGCCACTCTTGAAAGTCCAGCGCGCCGCCGCGATGCGCCAACCAACGCATGATAACTTTGTTCGGCGCGATCACTTGTTGCCGATAAATGCCTAAATTTTGTCGCGCTTTGTGCGGCCCGCGCGTCACCACCAAGCCCCAAGTAATCAGGGGCGCGACATCGCCCGGCCAGCAATGTTGGATCGGCAACCGACCCAGATCAACGTCCTTGTCTTGCCACACAATTTCCTGACACGGCGCGCTGGAAACAATCTTGGGCGCCATGTTCAGCACCTGTTTTAATATCGGCCATTTTTCCCACGCATCTTTCAGGCCTTTGGGCGGCTCTGGCTCTTTCAAGTAGGCTAATAATTTCCCGACTTCGCGCAAAGCAGAGACGTTTTCTTCGCCCATGCCCAGTGCGACTCGGCGCGGGGTGCCAAATAAATTGGCTAATACGGGCATATGATGATCTGTGGGATTTTCAAATAAAATCGCTGGCCCTTGCGCGCGTAACACGCGGTCGCAAATCTCGGTCATTTCCAAGTGTGTGGAGACTGGGGTTTTAATACGCTTAAGTTCGCCCAGTGATTCCAGTTGGTTTATAAAGTCGCGCAAGTCACGATATTTCATTTGTAAAAATTCTCCTCGCTACTTGTATTGTCAGGATTGGGCGGCCTTGTTTTGAAACGCCTGTGTAACCAAAAATATTGCTCGGGCATCTCCAACACGCGCTGTTCGATAAACGCATTCATGCGCTGCGTATCGGCCTGCAAATCACCGCTCGGATAATTCTCCCAAGCCGGATAAAAACGTACTTCATAGCCTTGATAATCAGGAAGCACGCGGGTCATGCACGGCACCACTTTCGCCCCGGCCATGTCCACCAAACGCGGCAAGGTAGCGAGCGTGGCAGTGGGAATGCCGAAAAATGGAACGAACAAGCTGTCTTTAGTGGAAAAGTCTTGGTCGGTAAAATAATAAAAGGGATAGCCTGCCCGTAGGGCTTTAATTACGGGCCGCAAGCCTTCTTGCCGCGCATACAAAAGTTGCTGGCCAAACCGCCCACGTTTTTCTAAGATAATTTTTTCGAGAAACGGATTTTTTTGTCGCGCATAAACGGATACGCCATTTGCATTTTGGATAATCCAAGAGCCGCCCACATCCAACCCGACAAAATGCGCGGTGAGCAAAATCAGCGGCTGGCCGAGAGCGTTATCAAAATGCTCACGACCTTCCACGCGGATTAATTTTTGCAAACGCTCGCGGCTGCCCCACCATAAAATGCCGCGTTCAATGACGCTGCGTGTAAAAAACTGAACATTCTGCAGCACCATGCGGGCGCGCTCGGCCTCAGTCATTTGCGGAAAACATAAACGCAAATTAATGTCCGCGATGCGACGACGGCTACGGGCAAATAAATATAGTAACGCACCCAAACCATCACCCAACAAGCCTTGAATTTTGAACGGCAAAAAATGAATGAGCCACAGCAAAAAAATACCCAAGCGCGCCATCATAATGCCGCCTTGCTGCCAGAATTAACAACGGGTGACATAGGAATGTCGGTGGGTGGAGGCGGCGCACCCTGCGGTATTTTGTAGCGATTGTACGCCCACAAATATTGGGTCGGACAGCGGCGTATGGTTTGCTCCAGCGCGGTGTTAATTTGCAGTGACACGGGGGAGGTCGCGTTAAATGTTAAGGGCGAAATATGGATAACGTACCCTCGGCCATCGGGCAAGCGTTCGCTGTAACACATCATGGCTACGGCGTTGCATGACTCAACCAAGCGGCCAACCAAAGTCATGGTGTAGGCGGGGCGACCAAAAAAATTTGCCCATTCGCCCTCGCCACCAGTGGGCACTTGGTCGGGCAGCAAGCCGATAACATCGCCGCGCTTTAATGTTTTATACAAGGCGCGCACGCCACCAATATCAGTTCTGGCCAAACTCATCTGCCCGCGTCCGCGACCCAGTCTCGTGATTTGATCCAGCCATGCCAGCTTAGGCGGGCGATACATGCTGGTCATGGGCATACGCTCGGCCAGGTAGAGCCCGATCATTTCAAAGCAACCCAAGTGTGGTGTAAGTATGATCACACCTTGGCCGCGCGCGCGTGCGGCTTCTACATGCGCTAGGCCATGACAGGCTTGCACGCTGTGCAGCACTTCGGATAATGGTCGACACCACACCCACGGCAATTCGCTGATGCTTTTGCCCATCTCGGCAATATTGGCGTGTAGCATGGCACGCGCTTCAGGCGCAGGATAATTCTGCCAAGCCGATTGAGAGTTTTCGCGCAAACGTCGCGCGTAAGTGGGAGATAAATAAAAGGCTGCCCAGCCCAATATCGCACCGATATGATGCAGTACGGTCAAGGGTAGGCGGGAGCTGAGCTTAAACAGCCAGATAACTAAAAGAGATCTCATGGTTGGGAACAACAAAAGTTTTGATACAATGCACGCCTTCTTTTAGACAAACAGCCTAATACGTTATAACCATGAGCGAATATTTTTTTACTTCAGAGTCGGTTTCCGAGGGTCATCCGGATAAAGTTGCCGATCAAATTTCCGATGCAATACTGGACGCTATTCTAGCGCAAGACCCCCATGCGCGGGTAGCCGCTGAGACGCTGGTGAATACCGGGCTGGTGGTTTTGGCTGGCGAGATTACCACGACCGCAAATGTCGATTATATCCATGTCGCGCGCGACACTATTAAGCGCATCGGTTACGACAACACCGATTATGGTATTGACTATCGCGGCTGTGCGGTGTTGGTGGCGTATGACAAACAAAGCCCCGATATTGCTCAAGGGGTAAATCGTTCCTCGCAGGAATATATGGATCAAGGCGCGGGCGATCAAGGATTGATGTTTGGCTATGCTTGCGATGAAACGCCGACCTTGATGCCGCTGCCGATTTATTTGGCGCATCGCGTGGTCGAGCGGCAAGCGCAGTTGCGGCATGACGGGCGATTGAATTGGCTGCGCCCCGATGCTAAATCTCAAGTCACGATAAAATATGTCGATGGCAAACCGCACTCGATTGATACCGTGGTGCTGTCTACACAACACGCGCCAGAGATGTCGTTGGAGATGATCCGCGAGGCAGCGATTGAGGACATTATCAAACCTGTGCTGCCGCCTGAATTAATGAAAGGCGACATTAAATATTTGGTTAATCCCACCGGACGCTTTGTAATTGGTGGCCCACAGGGTGATTGTGGGTTAACCGGACGCAAGATTATTGTGGATACCTATGGTGGTGCAGCACCACATGGCGGCGGCGCGTTTTCTGGCAAAGATCCATCCAAAGTTGATCGTTCGGCTGCCTATGCTGGACGCTACGTCGCAAAAAATATTGTTGCAGCGGGTTTGGCGACTAAATGTTTGATTCAAATTTCGTATGCGATTGGCATTGCAAAGCCAACCAGCGTGTGGGTGACCACCTATGGCACGGGCAAAATTTCGGATGAAAAAATTGCCGCGCTAGTCACCAAGCATTTTGATTTGCGCCCCAAAGGGATTGTGCAAATGCTCGATCTACTGCGCCCAATTTATCAAAATACCGCTGCATACGGCCACTTTGGCCGCGAAGAGCCGGGCTTTACGTGGGAGGCGACCGATAAGGCGTTAGCACTACGCGAGGACGCAGGCCTGTAAATTAAAAGTTCCACCCCCAAGGAGCGCTGCAGCAGCCAGTTTAAGGTTGTCAGGCTTGGGTAGGTAGAAATCACGTAGCAACGGCGCTCATTCACTAACCCTGAATGGAGTGTCGCATGAACGCAATAACTGGCTTTATAGATTACAAAGTAGCTGATATTTCTTTGGCTGCATTTGGGCGCAAAGAAATCGCCATCGCTGAGACTGAGATGCCTGGTCTCATGTCCATCCGTGAAGAGTACGCCGCCGCACAACCGCTGAAAGGCGCGCGTATCGCTGGTTCGCTGCACATGACTATCCAAACTGCCGTGCTGATTGAAACGCTCGAAGCGTTGGGCGCGGAAGTGCGTTGGGCATCGTGTAATATTTATTCCACACAAGATCACGCCGCCGCCGCTATTGCCGCAGGCGGCACGCCGGTGTTTGCCTACAAGGGCGAGACGTTGGAGGAATATTGGGATTACACGCACCGCATATTTGAATGGGCGAATGAGCAGCACGCTAATATGATTTTGGATGATGGCGGTGATGCCACGCTGCTACTGCATTTGGGCGCGCGTGCCGAAAAAGATATTTCTTTGGTGAGCAAGCCGAGCTCAGAAGAAGAAACATTTTTATTTGCCTCCATTCAGCAACGCATCAAAGCGCAGCCTGGCTGGTATTCCGCACGCCTAGCCGCGATTAAAGGCGTGACTGAAGAAACGACGACGGGCGTGCATCGTTTATATCAAATGCATCAGCGCGGCGAATTAAAATTCCCCGGCATCAACGTGAATGATTCGGTCACGAAATCTAAGTTTGACAATTTATACGGCTGCCGCGAATCGTTGGTGGATGCCATTAAGCGCGCCACCGATGTGATGATCGCCGGTAAAGTGGCAATCATCGCCGGCTATGGCGATGTCGGCAAAGGCTCGGCACAGGCCATGCGCGCCCTGTCGGCGCAGGTTTGGGTGACGGAGATTGATCCGATTTGCGCGCTGCAAGCAGCGATGGAAGGCTATCGCGTGGTGACCATGGATTACGCCGCCGAGCATGGCGATATTTTTGTGACCTGCACCGGCAACTATCATGTCATCACGCATGAGCACATGCAGAAAATGAAGAACCAAGCCATTGTGTGCAACATCGGACACTTTGATAATGAGATTGATGTGGCTTCGCTGGAAAAAAACTATCAGTGGGAAGAGATCAAGCCGCAGGTCGACCATATTATTTTCCCAGCAAGCAAGGGTGTTCCAGAAAAGCGAATTATTTTGCTGGCACGCGGGCGTTTGGTGAACTTGGGCTGCGGCACTGGGCATCCGTCATATGTGATGAGCTCGTCATTTGCCAACCAAACCATCGCGCAGATTGAGCTGTGGGGCGAAGCGAAAAAGAGCACGGGAAAATACCCAGTGGGCGTTTACACATTGCCAAAACATTTGGATGAAAAAGTGGCGATTCTGCAATTGAAAAAATTGAACGCGCAGCTCAGTACGCTCACCGATCAGCAAGCGGCCTATATCGGCGTGCCTAAAGAGGGCCCGTATAAGCCAGAACATTACCGCTACTAAAATCATGGCCATAAAATAATGGACAGAAAATATCTGTTAATGCGCGTGCTTTTGCTGTGGCTGTATAACGCTGGGGCATTGCTCGCTATAGCCTATGTGGTGCCGGGCGTGCGCGTTGAGGGATTTGTTGCCGCGCTGGTGGGGGCTTTGCTGCTGAGTGTGGTGAATAGTCTGTTGCGACCCTTGCTGCTGATTTTGACTTTACCTGCCACGGTGCTGAGTTTTGGCGCGTTTATATTTATCATCAATGGCCTGCTTTTTTGGTTGGTCGGTTCGATGTTGAAGGGCTTTGAAGTGGCAGGATTTTGGGCGGGGGTGTTGGGTGCGTTGCTGTACAGCCTTTCATCGTTGCCGCCGATGCTATTCATGCGTGGACGTAACGGTCAGCAACAAAATAATAAGCAACCCAATCAAAATGCAGAGCAGGGATTTCAATATACCCAACAACAAGATACTCGGCCCCAAAATAATAATAGTCCGCGCAATCATTCGCGCGCGCCAGTAACAATAGATCATGATCCCAATTAAAACATTGAGCAGCAAGACTTTCAGTTTTGAATTTTTCCCCCCGCAAACAACCGAGGGGGTCAACAAACTGGCCGACACCCGTCGGCAACTGGCCGTGCTTAAGCCGGAATTTTTTTCGGTAACTTTTGGTGCGGGCGGCTCGACGCGTGAGCGCACGCTAGAGGCGGTGCAGCACATTCAAGCTGACGGCTTGCCTGCTGCGCCACATGTATCGTGTGTCGGCTCGACCCGCGAAAATATCCGCGAGATCGTGCAAACCTATAAAAAAATGGGCATCCAGCGTATGGTTGCGTTACGTGGTGACCTGCCTTCTGGCATGGCGACCACGGGCGAGTTTCAACATGCGAATGAGTTGGTGGCATTTATTCGTGCCGAGACGGGTGCGCATTTTCATCTGGAAGTGGCGGCCTACCCTGAGGTGCATCCGCAGGCAAAATCGCCGCGCGAAGACCTGTTAAATTTTAAACGCAAGATGGATGCGGGCGCGAATTCAGCCATCACGCAATATTTTTATAATGCGGATGCATACTTCCGTTTCGTTGACGATTGCCACAAAATTGGCATTACTGCACCGATTGTGCCGGGAATTATGCCGATTGTTAAATTTTCACAATTAGCACGATTCTCTGACACCTGCGGTGCAGAAATTCCACGTTGGATGCGTAAGACGTTGGAAAGTTATGGCGATGATAGTGCTGCCATTCAAGCATATGGGCTGGATGTGGTGACACATCTGTCCCAGCGGCTGCTGGCGGGCGGTGCACCGGGGCTGCATTTTTATACGCTTAACCAAGCCGCGCCGACGATGGCTATTTGGCAGCGTTTGGGGTTGTCACCTAGCGGCACTTAATTATTAACGAGACGAAGCCATGTCACAAGATGCTGCACTGACACCTAAACCTACCTTTACCTCGACCGAGTTCGTCGCGTGGTTTCGGTCGGTCGCGCCCTATATTCACGCTTTTCGTGGGCGCACATTTGTAGTGGCATTCGGTGGGGAAGTGGTAGCAGATGGTAAGTTTATCGAACTCACGCATGACTTTAATTTGCTGTCCAGCCTAGGGGTACGGCTGGTGCTGGTGCATGGTGCGCGTCCACAAATTGAGCAGCATTTGTCGCGCAATCATTTGCAGGATTATTATCACCAAGGTGTGCGATTGACGGACGCAGAAACCATGCAATGCGTGAAAGAAGCGGTCGGGCGCGTGCGCGTGGAGATTGAAGCGTTGCTGTCGATGGGCTTGGTGAATTCACCGATGGCGAACGCAGATATTCGTGTGGCAGGCGGCAATTTTATTACCGCGCAGCCCATCGGCATTATTAATGGGATTGATTTATTGCACACCGGCAGCGTGCGTAAAATTGACACCGTTGCGATTAATAATCGGCTCACGCATAACGAGGTAGTGCTGCTGTCGCCGCTCGGTTACTCGCCCACAGGCGAGGTGTTTAATCTGACGCTAGAAGATGTGGCGACGCAGACCGCCATTGCACTAGATGCTGACAAATTAATTTTCTTGATGGACACCGATGGCGTGCATGACCAAGCAGGTAACTTGCTGCGCGATTTAACAGTAGCTGAGGCTGGCGATTTACTTGCTAGAAAAAATAAATCCCAAAAAAATACAGCCCAGAAAAATAAATTATCAGAAGATGTCAGCTTGTTTTTGCCCTGTGCCGTGCGTGCTTGTGAAGCGGGTGTGGCGCGCACACACTTGATTAGCCGTCATATGGACGGCGCGATTTTGCAGGAGCTTTTCAGCGACACCGGCATCGGCAGCATGGTGGTAGAAAGCAGTTTAAATATTTTGCGCGACGCAACCATTGCCGATGTCGGCGGCATTTTGCAACTGCTGCAACCGCTGGAGGCGGAGGGCATTTTGGTGCGGCGCGGACGCGAAAGATTAGAGCAGGAGATCGGGCGTTTTGTGGTGTTAGAGCATGACCATCGCATCATCGGCTGTGCCGCATTGTATCCGTTTGAAGACGAGTTGGCGGCGGAGCTGGCCTGTCTTGCGGTGCAGCCGTCGTATCGCAACCAAGGTTATGGAGATGCATTGTTTAAGCACATGCTGGCATTGGCGCAGACGCAAGGATTACGTAAATTGTTTGTGTTGACTACGCGCACCGCGCATTGGTTTTTGGAGCGTGGATTTAAGGAGGCGGATGTGAGCCACCTTCCCGCGCAAAAGAAAGCGTTATATAACTATCGGCGTCGCTCGAAGGTGTGTGTGCGGGATTTATAACCGGGCATCTCTAAAAATCCAGATTTCGTCGCCATACGTTGTTGCTCGCAAAAAATGCTTACTTACATATCAAACATATGCGGCGTAACCATTTTTTGTTCGCGCCTAGTCTGGCTTAGAACGCTGAATTTTTAGAAATACCCCAATTTTATAGTGGTTAAAAAGAAAGCTAAGAATGACAAGAATGGTGCAATGCGTAAAGTTGGGGCGCGCTGCTGAAGGGCTGGAGCGGCTGCCGTATCCGGGCGAGTTGGGCAAGCGTATTTTCGAGCTGGTGTCGAAAGAAGCGTGGGCGGCGTGGCTCAAACATCAAACCATGTTGGTTAACGAGAATCGCTTAAATCTTGCCGAAGCTTCGGCGCGCAAATATTTGGCGCAGCAGATGGAAGCCTATTTTTTTGGTGCGGGAGCCGATATGCCAGAAGGCTATGTGCCGCCTAAATAATTTATCCAAATAATCACCTCTTCCCGCTTAAATAAAAAAGGCATTCGTGGCTAAAAAATATCCGCCTCAATATTTTATCAACCGTGAATTGGGGCAGTTAGAATTCAATCGGCGCGTGTTAGCGCAAGCGCAAAACAAGGATGTGCCCTTGCTTGAGCGGCTGCGCTATCTGTGCATCGTCAGCAGCAATCTAGATGAATTTTTTGAGGTTCGCGTCGCGGGGCTTAAAGAGCAAATCAGTCTGAACAATACTAACGCGGGGCCGGATGGTCTGTTGCCGCTTCAGGTAATGCAGCGGATACATGAGCAGGCACACGCGCTTATCCAACAACAATATCAAGTGCTGAACCGCGAAGTGCTACCTGCGTTGGATAAAGAAGGCATACGCTTTTTGCGGCGCACCAGTTGGAACGATGCACAGCGCGCTTGGGTGCGTGAATTTTTCTTTAATGAAGTGATGCCGGTGCTTACGCCTATTGGGCTGGATCCTGCACACCCCTTTCCACGCGTGTTGAATAAAAGCTTAAATTTTGCGGTGGAATTGCGCGGCAAAGATGCTTTCGGGCGCAACGCTAACATGGCGATTGTGCAGGCTCCGCGCCTCTTGCCGCGCACCATTCCGCTACCAGCAGAAATCAGCGGGTGCGCCAACGGATTTGTATTTTTGTCATCTATCTTGCATGCACATGTCGGCGAACTATTTGGTGGCATGGAGGTGTTGAGTTGCAGCCAATTCCGCGTCACGCGCAACAGTAATTTATTTGTGGATGAGGAAGAAGTTAAAAATTTACGTACCAGCTTGCAGGGTGAGTTGCCGCAGCGGCATTTTGGTAACGCTGTTCGGCTGGAGGTGACGGAGGCGTGTCCGGCACCAGCGGTGGAATATTTGATGCAGCAATTTTCGTTAGAGCCAGATGACTTATATCGCGTCGACGGGCCTGTTAATTTGGTGCGCTTAATCGGGATTTCCGATCAGGTGGCACGTGAGGACTTGAAGTTTCCCCCTTTTGTGGCGGGCACTCCAGCAGCGTTGAAAAAGAAAGGGGCGGACATATTTAGCGTGCTTCGTAAAGGAGATGTGCTGCTGCATCACCCTTTTCAATCTTTTGCGCCAGTGATTAATTTTATTGAGCAAGCTGCAATTGATCCCAATGTGGTGGCGATTAAGCAGACCGTTTACCGCACGGGCATGGACTCTACGTTGATGGACGCGTTGGTTGTTGCGGCGCGGCAGGGCAAGGAAGTCACCGTGGTGCTGGAATTATTGGCGCGTTTTGATGAAGAGGCCAATATGAGTTGGGCGGGCCGGCTAGAAAACGTGGGCGCGCATGTGGTGTATGGTGTGGTGGGGCATAAGGCACACGCCAAAATGCTCATGGTTATTCGCCGCGAAGAAGGTAAGTTACGCCGATATGTGCATTTGGGAACGGGTAACTATCATCCACGCACTGCACGCTTTTATACCGACTTTGGCTTGTTTACCAGCAACGAAGAAATCTGTCAGGATGTAAACAATGTATTCACCCAACTGACTAGCTTGGGTCAGGCGCAAAAACCGCATCACTTATGGGTTTCGCCGTTTACGTTGCATAGCCAAGTGGTGCAGGCGATACGCAACGAAAGCAAAAATGTGCAGGCGGGCAAGCGCGCCCACATTATCGCTAAAATGAATTCATTGGTAGAGCCGGAAGTCATCATGGCGTTATATGAGGCATCGCAGGCGGGGGTAAAAATTGATCTCATCGTGCGCGGCGTGTGCGCTTTGCGCCCCGGCGTAAAAGGCCTGTCTGAAAATATTCGAGTGCGCTCTGTAATTGGCCGATTTTTGGAACATGCACGCATTTTTTATTTTTACAATGATGATGCGCAAGATGTGTATTTGGCCAGCGCGGATTGGATGGATCGAAATTTTTTCAGGCGCGTGGAAGTGTGTTTTCCGGTGCACGACAAAAAATTAAAAAAGCGAGTGTTTGAGGAGGGGCTGCAAATGTATTTGCAGGACAACACTCAGGCATGGCAAATGGAAGAAGGTGGGCGTTATCAAATTAAGCCCACGCGCCGCGCCGCAAAGAGGTGCGCGCAAGTGAGCTTGCTCAAAGAGCTGGCGAATTGACGCAAGTATCTGGGGCTGGAAATATAATATCGTGCCACCTTTGACAAGCGTCGAATTTATAAGGATAATGCCGGGTTCTGTTTGGAGGGATTCCCGAGTGGTTAAAGGGATCAGACTGTAAATCTGACGGCTCAGCCTTCGAAGGTTCGAATCCTTCTCCCTCCACCAAGCTGTGCTGAGCGTATTAGCCCATTGTAGGGTTAATTGATTATTTGGGATTATTTGGGATTAATTGGCTTTTGGGTTGATTGGTTATTGAGTTGGTCGAGTTTTTGGCAAAGCGGGTGTAGCTCAATGGTAGAGCAGAAGTTTTCCAAACTTACGACGAGGGTTCGATCCCCTTCACCCGCTCCAGCATTAAATTTTTCCCCAAGTGCGCTTGTCCCTGGGTTCGTTTATTTTCGGGCGTATTTTTTCGGGTGTATTTGTTCTCAGGGGTATTTGCTTCTGGGAGAATTTGCCCAAGTGGCTCAGTGGCAGAGCACTCCCTTGGTAAGGGAGAGGTCGCGGGTCCGATTCCCGCCTTGGGCACCAAGAGTCGCAGTAAAGCCTAAAAGGCCTTTTGTAATTATTTGTTGAAGTCATTAATCCAGTGTTGATGAGGAAAAATCATGGCAAAGAGTAAATTTGAACGCACCAAACCGCACGTCAACGTCGGCACCATCGGTCACGTCGATCATGGAAAAACCACCCTGACGGCGGCCATCACCACCGTGCTGGCCAAGAAATT
>JANONT010000149.1:0-8201 GCA_031420955.1 Candidatus Nitrotoga sp.
CATGACAGCAGCACGGTTCCACAGCGCAAATTCCATCTTTAATTGTTCCGGTCGCTTGTCGCAGATGATTTGCCTGACCCGATGCTCTTGCTCGTCAGTCAGGTGACGGCCACAGCCATCTTGCCTGCCGCGTGGCGTGGGTTTGATCGTTTCCGCTCCATCCTGTTCATATCGGTCAATGACACCGCGCACGGTCGGGTAGGAAAGCCCGCTCAACTCAACAATACGCATCACGCCCATCCCTTTGCGATGCGATTGCACGACCTGCTTACGCCGCTCGTGCAATCGCTCCAATCTTTGAAATCTAGCATCTTCTTTGTCCATGCGCATCTGACTGAGATGCCCGACAAAAGTTAAATCTTCATCGTGCCGAATCTATAATTATCGCCCTTGACTGCCAATGCCATGGAGGGTGGCCGTACAAGGTGTCTGTTGGCTGGCATGGATGATCACCTCCCCAAACCCATTGATATGGCACGTTTGTCAGCGGTACTGAAGTATTGGCTGGAACAACCTAAACTCGTTTGAGTGTCCGCAAAGCCAGGTTTTAGGCAACTCTATTTAGGGGAAGATAAATAGAGGATAGACAGAGATGTTTCTACAGTTGTGGGTTAAAACAATTGGATATCGCCAGCAGCATGGCGTTTGGCAAGTAGTCCAGCAGCAGCCAGATGTTGATAGACGCAGACTTGATTTCGCCCGTGTTTCTTTGCGTGATATAAAGCTTGGTCGGCGCGCTCAATCACCGTCGACTGATGCTCCTGGGCATTGATCTCCACCATTCCTGCGCTCACCGTGACTCGCCCAATTTGCGGAAAGTCGAATAATTCGACCGCTCGACGAAACCGTTCAAACACCATTAGCGCATTAGCCTCGCTTGTTGGCGACAACACCACCACAAACTCTTCACCGCCATAACGAAACAACATGTCATTACTGCGAAATGATTTTTTCATAATATTGGAGAATAGTAACAACACCTCATCGCCATAAATGTGTCCGTAGCTATCATTAATTTTTTTGAAATGGTCTATATCCAATACGCCTAACCAGTGTCCGTTGGACAAGTTAGCGTTACGTCGATCCTTTCCCTCCGGGAGCGGTACTATATTTTTTGAGCTCGCTTTAGCAATAAATTCTGAAATACATGCGTCAAATGTTTTTCGGTTGAGCAACTGCGTGAGGGTATCGTGCTCATTTTCGTCAAGCACCGCTAAGAAATTGCTATAAATACTTAAAAAACCGCCGATTAATACATCTGAGTTTTCGCTGCGCTGATACCCGTAAACGGCCAGCACCCCGATTACCCGGCTATTTAACTTTACCGGAAAATGGCATTGTGTGGCTGTTGCGCCCTCTACTAAAACGATATTTTGATTCTGGATACAGCGGGCTATCAGTTCATCTGGTTGGAATAATGGGGGATTAGGATTGTTTGTAATGCGCGTCAATCTGCCCTCGGCGGCATGTTCAGGGATAGCAACGGCCACTTCCAAGTTTATATTATCCTGCGCGATGTGCAGGAACAGCACGGACTCAAATTCAATCGAATCTGATAGTGTCTTCACTAATGCGCCTGCGAGTGATTTTTTATTTCGCTCTTGAGTGAACTGGATGATCGAATCTAGAGCCGTGCTATTGACCTGCATTCTCAAGCCCACCTTCCCGTACTATGATTGATCGAAGAACCCGCTAACTGTAACAAAATCTAGCCGATTTAAGCGTAAGGTTAATTTTTTCATTGAGGTCGGACTAATGAATGTGGCGCTCATTTTTTTCTTTTGCAGCACGGATTTCTTCAGCCAACTGATGCACGGTCATCGCGTAAAAATTACTGTTGTTATACAAGGTTATTACCTGAAAATTTTTGAATGCCAGCCACGATTCGCTGCCTTCGGTGAGTGTAAAGGCCAGTAGTCGAGCCGATTTTTCATCTAGCATATTTTTTGGTAACGCCGATCTGGGGATGCTGATGCCCGATGTGAGCAACCCCGTTGCAGGGCGCACGCCGGACTGCGCCCAAGCGGCCAAGGTTTGCGTTGTGCCCACGCTGGAGGCAGCAAAATTACCAGATAAATTACTACTTATATTGGTGATGTCTAGTCCGCTAGGTTGAGTCAACATTGCGACGGGTTCACCGCTTAGCCAGCCATATTGCTTGAGATAGTTGGCGACGCTGCCAATGGCATCGGTCGGATTTCCGATTAAATCTATTTTTCCATCGCCGTTAAAATCCACGGCATGTTTGCGATAGCTACTGGGCATAAATTGCGGGATGCCCATCGCGCCCGCATATGAGCTGGGCACTTTGAATAGCTCCCAACTTTGCTCGCGTGCCAGCAGTAAATAATGCTCTAGCTCGCTGCGAAAAAATGGCGCGCGGCGCGGGAAATCAAACGCCAACGTGGTCAGTGCATCTAGCGTGCTAAAGCGCCCAGCATGGCGACCATACAATGTTTCCACGCCGATAATTGCGACAATAATTTCTTGCGGCACACCATATTCTTGTTCGGCACGCTGTAGTGTCGTCGCGTGATTTTGCCAAAACTCTACTCCGCCACTGATGCGTTTATCGTTTACAAATGAAGCACGATATTCCGGCCACGGTTTGGTGGTGGCGGGTAGGGTAATGGCCGCGATAATTTCTGGACGATGCTGAGCCCGCTGAAAAACTTCCACTAGCTCATCGCGTTGAAACTGGTGTTTAGCCACCATCTCGTCGATAAATTGTGGAATTTGAGGCAGGTCGGCCGCTAAGGCGGGCGTGGCTAAAAAAGTGGAAGCCAGCAACAAAGGGAGTAAAATAGTCGGAGTTTTCATAGCGGGTATTTTAACCGACGAGTTATTATTGTCGTTGTTAAATTGCGGCGGTTTTTAGAGGATTATTTTTTTCAATTCATTATTATTTTAAGGTTCAATTATGGAAATCCAGCACCACCCCCTCATTATTTTAGGCTCAGGCCCAGCGGGCTATTCGGCAGCCGTGTACGCGGCGCGCGCTAATCTCAAGCCTGTGCTGATAACCGGCATGGCTCAAGGTGGGCAATTGATGACCACCACTGATGTGGACAATTGGCCCGCCGACGCGATGGGCGTGCAAGGGCCCGATTTAATGGCGCGCTTTCAGCAACACGCTGAGCGGTTCGACACAAAAATTATTTATGACCATATTCACACCGCGCATCTTAAGCAACAGCCGTTCATGCTGGAAGGCGATTCCGCGCATTACACTTGTGACGCGCTCATTATTGCGACCGGCGCATCGGCGCAATATTTGGGTCTGCCTTCCGAAGAAAAATTTATGGGCAGAGGCGTGTCGGGTTGTGCGACTTGCGATGGATTTTTTTATCGCGGGCAAGATGTTGCCGTGGTCGGCGGCGGCAACACCGCTGTGGAAGAAGCCTTGTACTTGTCCAACATTGCACGCCATGTCACGTTGATCCATCGGCGCGACACCTTCCGCGCCGAGCGCATCATGGTGGATAGGCTCATGGCAAAAGTGGCGGAGGGAAAAATTACCCTGAAGCTGCACTACGTGTTGGATGAAGTGCTGGGCGACGACACTGGCGTGACGGGCATACGCATCAAACAAGTTAAAACAGAAGAGGCGCAAATTTGCGCGGTCACGGGTACGTTCATCGCCATCGGGCACAAACCCAATACCGATATTTTTGCCGGGCAATTGAATATGGAAAATGGCTACATCATCACGCGTAGCGGCAACGTGGGCGATGCGACAGCCACCAGCATTCCCGGCGTGTTTGCCGCAGGGGATGTGCAAGACCATGTCTATCGCCAAGCGGTGACCAGCGCGGCCACCGGCTGCATGGCAGCGTTGGATGCGGATAAATATCTCAGCAGCAGAAAATAATGGCTGGGGGGGTAATCATGGGAAGCGCATGGCCTCTCACCCATGAAAAATAAAAAGCCCCCTATTCCCACCAGTGATGCTGATGCTGAATTATTTCGGCAAGCATTGGGTCAGGTCATTCCACTTTCCCCCTCTAACCGTGCAGAGCTGGCTACGCCACCCTCTCACTCCGCACTCGTTAAAGTAAGAACAGAAAATCGAACCGCGATTAAAAACAATCTGTCGGATGCGGGGGCAGAAAATAATCTGCTGACTGAATTTACCCGCTCTGGCATTTCGCGCGTGGAGCTACGTAAATTACGGCGTAGAAAAATTCAAGACAGTTTAGATTTGCATGGCTTGACCAGCGATGCCGCACAAAAATTATTGCTGCAATTTTTACATGAGGCGACGCAAAATAATCTGCGCTATGTGTGTGTTATTCACGGCAAGGGCTGGCATACAGAGGGTGGAGAAGGCGTGCTTAAAACACGCTCGCGGCATTGGTTAACGCAGTGCGCCGAAGTGTTGGCATTTTGTGAAGCACCGCCGCATGAGGGCGGCAGCGGTGCAGTGAAAGTATTATTGAAAAGTAATCGAGAAAATATTTCTGGCTAAAATGTATTTGTTTAAGTAAACCGGATGGCTTGTTTTAGGAGTTCATGCTCCTGCTTCAATATTTTGTGTTGCCTCTCCAATTCACGCAGTCGCTTGAGTTCCGCGACGGTCTCATCATCCAGCTTGATACCCTTGGTCACGATCAATCCCTCCCTAGCCTGTTTTCGCCAGCGTGACAGCATGAAGGGGTGGATGTCCAGTGCTTCGGCGACATTCTAGATCAGGACATCGGGAAGCTCACTTAAACGTACTGCGGTTGCTTTGAATTGCATGCTGTAACGATGCACTTTTGGTAGGCTTGATTTGCCCATAAAACACCTCCGTTTGGTTAGGGGGAGGTGTCAACGTGTTGGGGGAAGTTTAGCGTCCAGCTCGAACGTAATGTTATACATATAGCTTATGGCTACGATTGCGTGGGGTGTTCTGGAAATTGTTTAGCGTTGTCACATATCTCGTACCAAGCTGGTTTGCTGGCCACAAACCCATGAAAAAGATTGCGGACAATTGGATCATCGTCAAAACAGTTGGCCGCTATGGGAAAGGAGTCTTCTTGCAACTCGATTTCACCTAGTGCCGTGCCACACTTTTTGCAGAAGCATCTTGTGTAAATACCAGACTCGTAACGTGAGATGAATTCTCGCCCTTGAACTAAACGAAAAGAATCTTTATTAACAAAAACGATGGTGTTGGATCCCGCTTTCCTGCACTGCGAGCAATGACACGTACCCATCATGTTTGGCGCCGACGAGAGTTCGAACTTGATGCCACCACAACCACAGCTTCCTCTGATCATCTTCGGTTCCTCTTTGTATAACGAAGCTGTAGAAAAAGTCTACTCATACCCGCATCTTGCCGTGAACCAAATTAAATATCAATGTCGAAATGGTGGACGATATTTTGGAGAGACGAATGGCGCGTTACAAACACATCGACACCAGCCCGCGATTTCTTGTCATTGACCTGCAACGGCAACTCCTGCCGGACACGTTTGAACATGCGATCAACCATATGATCGACCACGAGCTTGATCTTTCCCACTTCGATGCCCGCTTCAACAACGATGAAACCGAAGCCGCCACCCACCCGCCATGCTCTTGAAGGTTGTATTGTTCGCTTACAGCCGGGCATCATCGTGCCGCCGCAACATCGAGCGCGCTTGCCGCGACCAGGTCACCTTTATCAAAAGAGTTTTCTACAGCTTCAATGGGGGCTTAACGCGACTAGATTATTTTGAGGTGCATTATTTTGGCTTGCCAGTTTTTCTAAATCGCATCCTCATCCGTCTCGCCTGTGCGAACCCGAATGACATGCTCGACTGGAGTGATGAATATTTTGCCATCGCCAATTTTCCCAGTATGGGCAGCTTTCACAATCGCATCGACAGCCTTGTCCAGCATTGCGCTGGTGACCACGACTTCTAATTTTATTTTGGGTAAAAAATCCACCACATATTCCGCGCCGCGATACAGCTCGGTGTGACCTTTTTGGCGGCCAAAACCTTTTACTTCGGTAACCGTGAGGCCACTTACGCCCAGCTCGGATAGGGCTTCGCGTACTTCGTCTAGCTTGAAAGGTTTGATAATGGCTTCAATTTTTTTCATGGTCGTTCCTCAATAAATAATGTGGCAAGTATAGCGTATCTAAATGGGGTGTAGAAAATGTGCGGCGTGGAATTTTATGGGTTGAAATTGGAGCGCAAAGTTCAGGGGTTATTAACGGTTGGCTTAGCCGGCGGAGCGGGGCGCAAAGCCTGTTCCGCTATAAGGGCGGCGGTGGCGCGTCGTGCATAATTTTCTGCTTCTGGTGTGCGCCCCAATTTTTGTAGCGCGTCGGCAATGCCCTGCAAATCTAAAATAATGCGCGAACTCAACCCCAGCGTTTTATCACTTTGCAGCGCGTTTAAATAATGCGCCAAAGCTTGCTCGTATCGGCCTAAATTATTTTGCGCGAGGCCGGCGATACGTGCGGCATTGGCTTGCTCTTCTGGCGCAGCCGCAGAATTTTTCAGAACGCTTTCGGCTACACTCAAGGCAGTTAAATAATCGCCTTTAAGTAAGATTAAACGCGCTTGCAGATTTTTAATACCGATAAATTCTGGGCAACTATTCGCACATATATGTAGGGCAGCCGAAATGGTTTGATCGGCCAAGCTCATCGAAGATGCGGTGGGGGAATCTGTGTATGCATCCAGCACAATCACAGCTTTGCGAAAAGCGGCGGTGCTGCGTATTTCAGCCGAGTAGGGTGCGTTATTTTCCAGCAGCGATTCGAGTAGCTGAAAAGCCATCGCATCATCGCCTAGCTTGTGCGACAGCGTGGCTAGGTTGATGCTGCTGCGGGCAATGCCATTCAAATCATCTAACGATTGTTGCAGGCGTAAAGTTTGCGCGAAGAGATCGCGGGCGCGCAATAAATCGCCATCGCGCAGGGCTTGGTGGGCAGATTTTTCCGTCGTTTGCACTTGTGCGATCAGCAGCGGTGGACGAGTAGGGGCACTGCTGCAGGCGGCGAGTAAAAATATCAGCGCGCTGATTAAGAATAAATTCTGATTCCGGAAAGCAATTGAGTCGAGAACGCGAAGACGAAGAAAGGCGCGACGCAGATAGTACATTTGAGTACAGCAAGCCGCGCCTAATGAAGGCGACTGCGTGTGTTGTTGGGGCTTTAGCCCTGTACAACCACGGTGTACTCCTTGCGGGTACAAAGTTATCGGCTCTATTGCAAACTGGAATTTAGTCATGGCTATCCATTTTTATTGTCCCTTTTTCCGTTGGCGGAATCATATTTTTCAGCGGCCAACTGCTGCTCGCGGCATCAATAATATTGCGCGTGTCATTGACCACCCCCGACATTTGCGGTGCAGCTTGCGAGACGGCGGCATCCAACGTTTGCGTGGTTTTTTGCAGCGTGTTTAATGTGGTCGAGACCTTGTTTAGCAGCATGGGTGTTTCCTTATCCAGCTTGCTGGCGATTGCTTCGATACTGGCCGCAGATTGCCGTACCGAGCCAAGCGCGGGGCGCACATCATTCACCATACCCGTTTCAACCTGCGTGAGTATATGATCGATGCGCTTTTGCGTGCCGCGCATATCGGCAGAAAAGTCGCGCAGATTTTTCATGGTCTGCCGCACATCACCTTGCGGGTCGTTTGCATCGCGCAATAATTTATTCACCTCATCCAGCGCGGGAAATAATCGGTCACGTAAATCTTGCGCGATTTGTTCCAAGCCACCCGCACGTTCAAAGCGAATTTTCCCGCCAGCCTGCAATGGCTTGCCGCCCTCTGTGCCGCGTCTTGCCTCAAGAATACTGTCGCCAATCACGCCCTCTTTTTTTAAACTGACCACCGCATCTTCGTTGAGTAACGATAAATATTGATTGTCGATAGCCATCTCCACCTGCGCTTCAGCCATCTTATCCAGCGCAATATTTTTGACTGAGCCGATCTTGAAGCCGCTGAGTTTAACGGGCATTCCTTCTTTAATATCTTGCCCGGAATGCGCGACAAAATGCACCGAGGATTGCGGTGTGAAAAATCCTTTTTTAATGCCGGTGAATGCGAAATTAAGCAGCAATCCCAATGCCGCCAATAATACAAAAAGGGCGATTTTCTGGATCAAGCCTTTGAACCGTTCGTCTTTGTCTGCTAGTAATTTCATGTGGTAATTTTTATGATGAAAATTTAATGGGGTCTTAAGGGCATTTCTAAAAACCTAAAGTTCTAAGCCGGGCT
>JANONT010000150.1:0-9021 GCA_031420955.1 Candidatus Nitrotoga sp.
CATTGCACTTGAGCCGCGCCGCCCCCTGCGGGCACTTCTAACTTAAGTTTAGGCCTAGAGCTTGCCGTACGCACCCCGACCACGGGCGTAGCAGTGTTCGGCCAACGCTGGTTAGCATCCGCCGTGACTGGGCGCAATTCGCCGTCGCGCGCGGCCAGTGCGGCCGTAAAATCTATGGAGATGGGGTGATCGTTAGTCAGGTCTATCCCCAAACGCCGCGTAAAGCCCGTCGTCGCCCCCGCACCTTCTCTAATGAGGCTGTTATTTGTTTTTCGCACACCGTCAATATTCAAAGCAATGTTTTGACCCGGCACACCGTTTTCTTGCGAGATGCCATTCGCCACGTTTACATTACCTATCGCCAGCGTGCCATCATGGCAGGAAAGGCATAGCTTGGAGCTGCCGCCGGGCTGCTCTAACGGCGCGCCGCTTGGTCTACCAGTTCCGGGTATGACTTGCGAATCTAATGAAGCGGAGGTATAGGGCAAATAAGTCGCCGAGGACAAAGTGCGATTCCATAACGGGCTGGCGTTATTGGTTGCGCCATGCGGGGTGTGGCAAAACACGCAAATCTGCGTGGCGGCTTCGGTTTTATGCAGCGTGTCTTGCACGACATCGGCGCTTGCACCGCCGCCCACCAAGGAACCATCGGGCCTTACCGCTCCCGTATTGGGTGTGCCACGCTCCAGCACCTCACCCGTGGGGGTGGGCGTGCCTGCGGGCGCAGCAGAAAAATTATGTTTGGTACCGCGAATATCCGCAATTTTGGCGGCGTGCGTGCTGCCCATGGCCAATGCGGCGCAGACCGCAAAGGCAGCCATTATCAATAATTTATAATTCGGTGATTGCTTCATTTACTTCCTCTGCCTCGTACTCGAATTTCCCAACTTAAACACCTGTCCAAGTGTAGGTAATATTAAGGGTATCTTTAAAAATCTAACTTCTGAATTTGAATTTTTAGAAGTGCCCTTCGCTATAATTTATGCAATTTCCATGCAACCCGTTCGGGTATTTTAATTTAAGTGGCTGGCATTTTAACAGCGCGCTTAATTTTAACGCGTTGCCAATTCTAACGATCTGCCGCATTACACCGCCATTATTCTTACGCCATCATTTTGCGGGTTGTGCAATATCAACGGTTGCGCCGCTTACCGCTTGCTTCGCGGGCGGCTCTTTCAAATATTGAAACCGCATCACCCGCGCATTAAACATATCTGCCACAAACACGTTATCTTGCTGATCTACCCACACGCTGGCGGGCTGGTAAAACTGCCCTACGCCTTCGCCCGTGCCGCCGATAGGCATTAAAAATTCGCCCTTTCGATTAAATACTAATAAATAATCATGGTATGACTCGACCACGTAAACATTGCCGTCGCTATCAACAGCCACGCCTTTAGGCCGCACCAAGTCACCCATATTAATGCCGCGCTGGCCGACCATACGTTTCGCCAGCCCAGTCTCGGCATCTAAAACTTGCACCCGCGCATTTAAAGTATCGGTCACATACAGCTCATCTTTGGCCAAGACTAGAAACGTGGGTGAATTAAACTCGCCGCGCTGCTCGCCTTTTTTGCCGAACGTGCGTTGTAAATTCCCCGCTGCATCAAACACCTTAATGTTGTGATCGTGCGTGTCAGCCACATATAGCCGCTGCTTTACGCGATCAAAGGCTACGCCCACCGGGCGATTTAACACGCCTTTGCCAATAATTGCCAAGCTTTCGCCCCGGGCATTCAGTCGCGTTACATAGGCTAAGTCAGCATCCGCCACATAGACATCGTTGGCCGCGCCCAGCGCGATGCCGGTGGGAGTAACAAACAACGTGCTTTCTGTGGCATTGCTCCAAATATCTAATTTGCCCGCAGCTTGGTCGAACACATACACTGCTTGGCGGCTGGCATCGGTTATTAAAATGCGCTTGCCCTCGGCATCGGCCACCCCTGCTTGCGGACGCTGCAGCATCACGGGCTGCTCTTCTCCCACAATCAAGCCGACCAGCCAGCGCAAAGCTTTAAGCGCGTAATCGCCTACACTTTTGTTAACTTGCTGACCCGCACGGAAATTTTCTTCGCCGTATAGTTCGCCCGCATACTTGTAACGCGGCGTTTCTCCACTTTCCACAGACGGCCAAGTGATGTTCTGCATTTGCCGCTCGCCATTGGCATTGATGCCAGGTCCCGTGCCAAAATCCAACACATCCGGCACTTTGTTGGTTGAACAACCTACTAGCAATGCGAACATTAGCAGTATGGCGAAGTTGCTCAATGCTCGGCTGTGCTGCCGTTTAACAACAGCGGGCGATACAGATATTTGCACGCTCAACGCCCTGCTTCCGATCCAACAACCGCTTGCGGCTGAATACGGAATCCTTGCACGCGCGACCCCGCACCATCGGCGATGTACAACATGTTTTCATCTACCGCTAGCGCGCTGATAGTGCTGACGCGTAGTGCCTGTGCCGTATATTGGGTTAGCATCTTGCCCTGTGAAAACACCTTGAGCGTGCGATCCGCCGCATCGGCTACAAATAGATGACCTGTGCGATCTACCGCCAATGCTTGCGGTTGCAGCAGCACGCCACGCCCAATGTATTCGCTGACTTGCCCTGCATCATTTAACACCGCGACACAAGCGCAGTTATTTTCTATGGCATACAAGCTACGCTCGCCCGCACCGGCTAACATGCTCAAGGCAGTAAACTCGCTCCCTGCTGGGGATGGCATCGGCCAACCGAGGCCGCCCATTGGATTAAATTTTATCAAGCGTTTATTTAACTTATCGCTCGCCACAATGCGACCATCGGGGGTATCGACAATGAACCCGTCCAAGCTGCCCGTGATTGTAGGGTCGCCAATTATTTGCGTGGGCTGCGTGGGTAAATAACGGTGGATGACCGCTCTCATTTGATCCAACACATACAGCGAGCGATCTGCCCCCACTTGCACTCGCGTCCACGGATAAGCAACACCGCTGGGGACAACGCTTAAAATTTGTGTCATTAAGTCTAGGCGATAGAGCTTGCGCGCACCGCTGTCTACCACGTACATATCCCTATTCCGCACCGCTAGGGCGGCTGGGTATACAAAAGGCGTAAATCCGCGCAACGAACCTGGCAACGGAAAGCCGTTTATGTCCACCGCCGTAGCGAGTTGTCCGCCCGTAATAGCGGGCTGCGTTAACAGCAATTCATGCCCGGATGGATTGGATGAAGGAACGTAGAGATTAACCGGGACAGCCGCTGATTTTTTGCCCCCCGCACACGCGCTGAGAGCAACCGCCAGCAGCAAGACTGCCCATTTTGAATGATTGGTCATGGTCATCTCACTCCTGGACCACGGGTTTGCTCACCGCGCTGCACGCCAGTGGTCAAGCCGGGTTTGCCCGAATGGCACATATCGCAACGGTCTGGTGCCCAAGCAATTTCGCCGTTGTGGCACATGCCACAAAATCTACCTTTATCGATCTCAGCCATGGTGATGTTGTTAAACCCAGCGCGCATGACGAAACCCTCTTTGTTGTGGCACACGTTGCACGTAAACCGCACGCGATGAATCCAGTGCGGGAAAATCACCGGGCGCATGCCTTCTTTTTCAGCTTTGTTGTTGATGGTTACATCGCCGTATTCGCCGTGCACTGTAGGCGAAATGAGGGTCATGGCGAGCGCACATATTACCAGCCATCGTTTCATGGTCGCGCCTATAGATTGGCCCTCTACTCGTCGCCGCTTGCTTGCTGCTGTCACCGCCCTCATCGCGCTCATCATTTGCTAACCACCATCACTTCGACCCGTCTATTTTTAGCGCGCCCAGCAGCCGTTTTGTTGTCGTCCACCGCTTGACTGCTGCCGTATCCTTTGTAGGTCAACCTTGTGGCAGCGATCCCTTTTCTAACCAAATACATCACCACCGCTTTAGCCCGCGACAAGGATAAGGTTTGATTGCTGGATGCCTTGCCCGAGTTATCGGTATGTCCGCCGATTTCTATTGCGAGCGTGTTTACGCTGTTCATGTAAGCAACCAGCTTATCCAGCTCCACCTTAGATTGCGGCAATAAAATGGCCTTGCCGGTTTCAAACAACACGTTACGCAATTCCGTTTTTTCACCCACTTCCAACACGGCAATTTTAGTTTGCAACAGCTCGGCTGCAGGTGGCAACAAGCTGTGTGGCGGCTGTGTAACAGGTTTAACCTGCTGCACCCCTCTTAGCCGCGCCCGCTCCATCGCACTCATGCCCTCTGCACTGGAACGCGAAACGCTATGGCAGCGAAAACAATTGGACAAAGGGAACGCCACGGCACTATGACAGATACCACATTGCTCGCCACTCAGTATGCCTTCCATGCGGATGTTATTTGCGCCCTGCTGCGGAATAAAAATCTTCTCTTTGGGGGCAGGCAACTCATGGCAGTTTTCGCAATGCAACCATATCGTATGGGCTAAATGCGGGAAACGCACAATCGGCATACTGCCGTTTATATCCAGATAAATATCCATGTCCATCACGGGCACTTCCACCTCCACCTCATCCGGCGTGGAGGTTTTGTTGCGACGCGGATTAATTGCACCCGTTTGTCTGGCCGTTACCCAATTAACATGGTTGCCGTAATCATTTTCCGGCAGCCCTGCCATCCCTTCTCGTGGCTCTTGCTTACGTTTCAGCAACGGGTTGCTGGGATCGTGGTAACCATCACTGGCGAGCAATGGCCACTTTTCAGCATCGGGTTTTTTAATGTTGGCCGTTGCACTCATGACGGGCGGCTCAGCCGCTGCCACTTTTTTGACTGGCAGCACAGCCTGAGGGATATTTTCTGAGACGGTAGTTTCTGGCGTAGCCGCTTCTGACGCTACAGCAGGAGCAGTATTTTGTGTGGGCGCGACGGGCACCTTAGCGCATCCAACTTGCGCCAAGACCAACACCAGTAATACGCTGGCCAAGGGTTTCGTCCGGCTATTAAATTTTTTCATGAGCCAAGCCGCTTCATATTTCACCTTCATAAAGGGTGCATCCAACATATTCATCATGGTTTAACTGCCGCATTCGTGGGCAACGCCTTGTCCTGCGAATGACACTTCAAGCACGCCGTTGCAGGCGGGAAAGATACCTTACCGTGACACACGCCACATCGCTCACCACCCAAAATTAAACGCATATTGATTTGGTTCGCGCCTTTTTGCGGAACAAACACCGCCGGATGGCAGTTAGCACAGGCCAACCATTCCGTGTGCTGCTTATGTGGAAAAATCACGTTCGGCATCGACCCTCTAGGCACGCGCTGAATGTCCAAATCCATGATCATGCGCTCGGCTTCGGGGTCAGCTAAATCCCATGCCGGTTCAATTTTCTTTTCTGCAATAGCGGCAACCCAGTCCACGCGATTTCCCATATTTGCCGGTGGAAAAGCGGCCATCACTTCGCCCGCCGAATGCAACAACTTTATGTCTTCGTTAGTTGGGTCATGTATCCCATCATCAATGGGTGGCTTATTAAACTCGCTGCGCAGACGCAAGTTTCGATTAAACGGAATTTTAATACTTGCTTCGGCTTGTGCTGCCTCTAAAATTTTGGCTTGTGCATCTCGCTGTGCGCGCACAGCAAGCTCTGCCACCGCCCGCGCCTCTTCTCTGATTGCATTAATCTCGGCCTGTTGCATGGTGGCGCTTTGCGCCGTTGCATCCGGCACCAGCACGTCTGCTATACGCGTGCCACATAGCAGCACAACGGTAAAAATCGCTGGCAGAATCCAGTTTTTGCGGGTGCAATGGTTATTCATAGCGCGCCTATTCATTTATCTGCAAAGGAATCAGCATGTGCGGCTGAATGGTTGATTCATGCGTCTGCGTGGGCGTGCCCGGCTTAGCCGAGTGACACAGATTGCACTTATCTAAGCCAAAGGAAATCTCGCCATTGTGGCAAGCCCCGCAAAATTTACCTTCTTTCAGCTTGGACATGGTGATGTCATTACCCCCCGCTTTAAAATGGATGCCCAAACCTGCGAACCCATCAATACTGCCTGCATGGCATACCTTGCAGGTATATTTTATGCGGTGAATCCAGTGCGGGAAAATAACCGGGCGCACTTTTGCTTTGTCGGAATAATTGTTGATGACCACATCCGCATATTCCGCGTGAGCGTTCGGGGACGGGGCCAGCATAAGCAATGCCCACAGCATAGCCGCCAACAAAGACATATTGGTAACTTTGTCGCTGTGCGTTGAATTTATTATTTTCATATCAAAAATATCCACCGTTTTGACCGCTTATATCGTGCCAAAATTTCTGCCCACCAATATGAAAATGGAGCTACTTTCAAAATCGGTAAATTTCGCAATCGATGTATTCAACCGCACAAACGCCCGACCAATGTTGTAGGTGAGCGATTGATCCAGCGTAGCACCCGAGCGGCGATTAAGCTGATCGATCTGCGTTACGGAGTTTTCAAAATGCAATTGCACAACACTCAAGGCCAATGAATAGCGCAAACCGCGCACGTTAAATGCCCGCGCATGTTGATAGCCCGCACTCACGTTCGCACTCTTGGTCGACTGCCCCTCACCATTTCCGGTCCATTGCACAGAGGCAGCAAAAGTCGTACTGGAATTAACTGAGGCCGTGTTTAAAACATTGGCAGACAGTGAAGCTACCTGATACTGATTGGGGTTATTGCCACCCACGGTGCGAATATCTGCCACTGAAAAAGATACCGCACCCGACGTGGTGGAGCTGGCAACAGGTCGCCATGATAGGCCGGCATTGTTAGATAAAGAGCTGCTGCGGCCATTGAGCTTGTCGTCTCGCGCTAACAGCGATTGCCCCAAGCTATAGTCGAGTGACGCACCGCTTGGCAGCGTCTTAGGCATTGCCCAAGTATGTCCCACCCCCGCCGAGGTGGTGCGGTTGGATTGCAACGCCGTGTTGGAGGTAGCGGCTACCGCACCATTGGCATTCCAATTGTAGTAAGCCGCCCCCAGCGGAATAACATCCGACCGATAATTCACGCTGCCGCTACCGGTCTTGGCCTTGTTTTCAATGTTCCCGGAACGCGTATTCGCCACCGACCCATTCAGCGCGTAATTCAAATTAGGCGTGGCGTTGTAGCTTGCGCCGAGATTACCGACTCTGCTCTGCGATTTAAACCTAGGGTTAACAGCCGCTGTACTCGTGGTATCCAACGTAGAATTAAATACATTGCCACTGGCGGTTAAAAATAAAGGCAGCTCGGCATCCGGCTGCCAGTTCATCATCGTATTAGCCTGAGAAAAGCGACTATCCGAGTTAGTTAAACTGGCGTTACGAAATTCTGATCGATCATAATTGGCCAAGGTTGATAATGAAAACTGCGAGCTAGGGCGATAAGTGTGGCTCAGCGTGCCGCCTCTAGACAGTGACTCGCTACCCGCTAACGCAAACTTACTTTCATTACGTCGCACATCGGCACGCAAGGTTTGATTAGAAAACAAGGTGCTAATATTGCCCTGCATCCCCTTAACCACATTGTCGCCATTCCCCTCTACCGTCAAATCATTATGATCGTAACTAAGACCAAAGCGCGTGGCATTACTGGGCAAACGCTGCTCATGCTGCAAGCTATAACGCTTGCTCACACTCTCGCGACCCTCTTGCGAGTTCACCGGTAATATTGTTGAAGTGCTGCGATTGTAATTAGCCGAAGAATCAAATAACCCAGATTGTGGACGATAGCTTTGCCGCACATCCGATGTTTTGCTGATGTAGTTAATGCCCGGCACCAAGGCCGAGCTATTCATGCGGCTATCGGTAACACTATGCGAGGCGGTAAACGGAAAGCGGCTTTGCGCAAACATTGCCAGCGAGGCATTGCCGACTACAGAGGTGTCGTTAGTCGATTGAGTGTCGGTGTAATTTTTTCCGCTCACCACGCCCAACCCGCCCCTGAGCTGAGCAAACCACGGCTGCCAAACATAAGTGGAGGCGCGCAGGTTGGCGGCTTTTACATTGCGCGAATACGTAGTGCCGGGCTTATAACTTTGTCGGCTTAATCCAGCCGATACATCGCCACCCCATTGCACGGGTGCAAGGCTGTACCGGAAGCCTTCCGCCGAAACAGCCTCAGCAGGGGGTTCTGGCGATATTATCTCGTCTAAGATGGGTTCACTTTCTTTTTGCGCTTCGCCACTTTGAGCATCTACACCATTTGCAGATGAAGGATTGCTGGGCTCGGAGAAAGTCGTCGTTGGCGTAACGGTGTCTACCTGAGCCAATATTAGTTTAGGTGCAGCGGATATTTCGGCGATAGATATTTCGTCAGCCCGCACGTCTGCGGCGCGCATTTCAACAGCTTGAGCGGCATGCTGCCCAGCCAACAGTGAAATTGCCGCGCAGGCCAATACGCCCAATACTGGGTTATCTAACCTTAAATTACCCGATATTAAATTACTCCATATCGGATCACCTGCTCGCTTATGCTTAAACATTCCGAATGCCGCACTCCATTATTTATTCTGTCTCTCAATGCAACCAGCAACCCGCCCACATTTTAATTTTTACTGGGCTGCATCATCTCAATCTTGGCCGCCGCCCGCAATCTATCCAGCGTTTTGCGCCATAACTGCTCGGCCTTATCGCGCTCCAGCAAGTCCTGTGCCCGCGCCTGCACTGCCGTAAAATTCTGCAACTTGGCCGGCGCGCGCTCTTCCAGCTGGTATATGGCTGCACCTTCTAGGGTGATGAGCGGCTCATTCACCACGCCCACCACAAACTTATTCACCGCACTCTGCAAAGCCTCAGTCAACATACCACCATGCAAATAGCCTAAATCTCCCCCCCTGATGGCCGATTCATGTTTTGAATGCTGCCGCGCCTGCTCCGCAAAAGCCGCGCCCGCTTTAATGCGCGCATAGATTGTTTGTGCATCTGCCCGCGCTTTTTCCCATATTTCTTTGGAAGCGGCAGGATCCACTTTCAGTAAAATAACGGACAAGCGTAATTTTTCTGGCTGCGTAAACAATGCGGGGTTTTGTTCGTAATAAGCACGCGCCTCT
>JANONT010000151.1:0-9376 GCA_031420955.1 Candidatus Nitrotoga sp.
ATTTTTGTAGCGCGCATGGAAGGCGGAAAGATCAAGCTCATGATCGACCAGGTGGCATAACGCGTATTCAAAACTGCCCGGAACAACTTGCCGGTCGAAGTCAACCGGCAGCAGTTTTAAGCCTTTGTGTATCGGTTTGAACCGTGCCATGTCGCATCCCCCTTTGATTTATTTCGCAGTGAAATTATCGCAGATCGCGGGGTGATTTTTTGGGTGGATTTGGGTTTTTCTACAGCCTCAACGGGTGAAATCGTCCGAATGGAAAATGAATTGCTTATTTTTAGATATGCCTATGTGGGTGAAGCACTGGGTATTGCATGGTTAGAAGTTGATTGCATCAATACAGAACGTGCGCTACCCGCAGAGTTTAAGGATAGTGAGTTTCTAATTGGGCGCATAAGCTGTCCTGAGAGTGGCAATATTCAGATCGAGGGTGAGCTGTTGGGCAAATCTGTGCCAATACCGATGGAGCAATTGCTCTCCGTTAATCCTTCTACTTATTCTGGATTTTTTAATCTTGGCGGCAGTTTAAATAGCGGAAATAGCGATACGCAGACATTGAACGTAGCCACTCGATTTAAGGTAAGGACGCGCAAGCACCGCTTTACCGTGGATGCTAAATATAATCATGGTGAGGCCAACGGTGAGACCACAGCGCGTAATTCTTCAGGTAGTTTAAAGTATGATTTTTTTGCACGGGAAAAAGTGTATTCATACGCGCAATCTTTAACTGAGCAGGATACTTTTGCTAACCTCAATTTGCGCAACACAGAGGGCTTGGGTATGGGCTATCAGTTTCACGACACACGGCAACTCAGCCTATTTACCGAGGCAGGATTGTCGTATTTCAATGAAGATGTGAAGCTGGGCGAAGATAAGCGTAACGTGGCAGGACGTTGGGCGACGGGCTTTGATTGGGTGACAGGCCCTAAACGGATTAAAGTGTTTCATCGACAGGAGGGATACTATATTGCGCACAGTCGTTCGGTCACATTACGTGCCGAGCAGGGTATTCGCATCCCGCTTTTTGATAGCATCTCAGGCAATGTGGAAGTGGATTATCGGTACAACAAATTGCCGGAAGTTGGGAAAAAGAAATCGGACCTCAGCATGATTATTGGCTTAACTTATCAATATGCGTATTGGTAGCATCAACATTTATCTGGATTAGACTTTTCATACGCCGATATACGATGGGAATAGCGAGATGAGAGAACGCTCTAATAATTGCTTTTGCGTTGAAGGAGGATTATTTTGAACAACCTTGAAATGACAGGGCTCGATTTACTGCAAGCGATGGCAGACGGTAGGCTACCGCACCCGTCGATAGCAGATACCGTGCCGATGCGGCTCGTTGAAATTAGCAAAGGCGCAATTAAATTTATTGTTAAGGCGGATCATCGACATATCAATCCACTTGGAGGCGTGCATGGTGGTTTTGCTGCAACAGTGTTGGATTCAGTGACCGGCTGCGCCGTGCATACCATGCTAGACGCAGGCGTGGGTTATAGCACGGTTGATCTCAATATTAAAATGCTACGGCCTATCCCGCTTGAAGTAGAGTTGTATGCCGAGGGGCGCATCATTCATGTTTCTAAAAGCCTAGGCGTATCCGAAGGGTCAATCAAAGATGCGAGCGGAAAACTGTACGCACACGGTACGAGCACATGCAGCATTTTTCGCCCACAAGCAGCTTAGTGTGACAAGTTAAATAAGACCTCATTTCACCTCACCATCCACATAAAACCATCGCCCGCCATCATGCACAAACTGGCTGATTTCGTACAGCCGATGCGCTCGTCCATTTACTTTGTAGCGCGCGATAAATTCTACCGTGGCGTGTGTGGGTTGGGATGAATCGTAAGTGTATTTTTTCACCGCCAATCCCAGCCACTTTGCCGAAATTTCATTCGCTAAATTTAGTTTTTCAGGGCGGGTGGAGACGTGCCAGGTCGCCAGCAAATAATCTTCGCGATCTAAGGTGTAAGCGGTGTAGCGCGAGCGCATTAAGGTTTCGGCGGTGGGGGCAATTGCGTTGTCGTCTAGATAACGCGCGCAACATTTTGCATAATGATTTTCGCTGCCGCAGGGGCAGTGCATGCCGAGCATTTTTATAATTTCCTTATACTATCGACGCTTATGCTAACCGCCCCTAGGCTAACCAAAGGGGCGGCTCTTGCATCAATGCAATTTGTTCGCGCAATTCTAAGATGCGATTTTGCCAATAGTGCTGCGTGTTAAACCATGGGAAGGCTTGTTTGAATGCGGGATCGTCCCAACGCTGCGCCAGCCAGCCTGCATAGTGAATTAAGCGCAAGGTGCGTAAGGCTTCGATTAAATGTAATTCGTTTTCATTGAAATCATAAAAATCTTCGTAGCCAGAAAGCACGTTGGTTAATTGCCGAGTCATGTCGGCGCGTTCACCGGACAGCAACATCCATAAGTCTTGTATTGCAGGCCCCATACGGCTGTCATCAAAATCGACAAAGTGCGGACCCGCATCTGTCCACAGCACATTGCCTGCGTGACAGTCGCCGTGCAGTCGGATATGGGATACTTTTCCTGCGCGATGAAAGCACGCTTGCACGCCGCCTAATGCTTGCGCTATTACACTTTTATAAGCCTGCTCCAAATCCGGCGGAATGAAATTGTGTGTCAGCAAATACTCTTTGGGGATGCTGCCAAAATTTTCAATGCTCAATGTAGGGCGATGTTGAAACGGTTGCAGCGCGCCGATGGCGTGAATGCGCCCCAGAAAACGTCCCATCCATTCCAGTGTTTTTTTGTCCTCAAGCTCCGGTGCTCGCCCGCCATGTTTAGAAAAAACAGCGTAGCGAAATCCCTCAAATTCGAGCAGCGTTTTGCCATCGAATACTAAAGGTGGCACGACCGGAATTTCACGCTCGACCAGCTCCTGCAAGTAGCTGTGTTCTTCGAGTATGGCAGCATCGGTCCAGCGATCTGGGCGATAAAATTTTACAACAACAGATGTACTGCTTTTTACGCCCAGATCAGCTTCTACGCCCAGATCAGCTTCTACGCCCACCCCAGTTTCCAAGCCAACCCAGTAAACGCGATTTTCATAACTGTTAAGCGCGAGTAATCGACCGTCAGCGTGCAGTCCTAAACTGTCCAGCGCGTTCAGTATGTGATCGGGGGTGAGTCCAGAAAAATTGAGCGCGGCAAAATTATGGATAATGGTCATAGCAAATAAATATCGTTATTCAATGCGCGTCAAGCCTTCTTTCGCGGTGGCTGCAACCCCAGCGCATCCCACCCTGTATGTCCCATGCGGCGGAGGGTTTCGATATTCTTCTCAAAAATTTGTTCGGCTTGTGGATAAGCTTCTACCGCACGCACCATGCTGCTTTCGCGTAGCAATTGCAGCATGGGATAGGGCGAGCGGTTGGTGTAATTTTCGATGTCCTCGGCCTGTGTGTCAGCAAATTGATACTGCGGATGAAAGCTTGCTACTTGAATCGCATCGTCCAATTCCATATCCACTAATGCCTCATCCACCACATCCAAAAAATCGTTGTACTCTAAAAAATCGGTCAGCACATACGGGTGAATAATTAAAGTCGTGTCGATTTTTTCTGGCGAAACCTCCGCCAATGTTTCTAGCTCGGCCATTAAATCACGCAATAAATCTTCATGTGTACTGGCGAGGCTAACCACATAGCGAATTTGTTTTTTAACATGCACAGCCTTAGCAAAGGGACATAGATTCAGGCCGATTACGGCGCGCTCTAGCCAAGCTTGAGTGTGGGCGGTAATTTCTTCGATGGAATTGTTACGCATGTGCAGCCTCCGGTTCAGTTTTTAAAATCAGGAGGAGATTATAAAACAAAGGGGCGCGTGCTCGATTTATTTGCAGGGTCCTTAGAGTGAAGATTTACAGAAAGGCGGTGCAAATAGCATGATGGATGCACCCGTTTATTCGGTGAGCCGATCATCCCAGCATTGTTATTGGGGGGCATCCAAACGCGCCAAGTTATTGCGTGCTTTGTAATACGCTGGGTTTATTTTGAGTGCCGCTAAAAATTCTGCGCGCGCGGCATCTTCTTGTCCATCCAACATGTAGGCGTAGCCCAGATTATTGCGTGCGCGCGCTTTGTTGGGCGAGAGCAGGGCGGCGCTTTGCCATAAGGAAATTTCGCTGCGAAATTGATGGTTGCGTTGCACGGTGAGCAAGCTCAAAGTTAAGACCAATGCTGCCGTGGTAAAGGCGAAGGTTTTAAGTTTTAACCAGATGGACATTTCTATGACCAACGCCATTATCAGCGGCCAACTGACCAAGTACATTTGGCGGTCGTTGGCGATGTCTATTCTAGGCAGAAAAATATACAGCGGAAATAGTTGAATGAGCATCCAAGCTAGGCTAAAAAATATCCAGGGGCGGGGGCGAAAAGTGAGCAGCATGAGGACGATACTCCCGCTTAAAAACAATAGTTGCGGCATCAGCCCAGAAAAATCTTGCGCTGGTTTTAGGTCGGGATCGATGTTCGGCCACAGGGGTAAAAACCATTGCTGCATTAGATAAGTAAAGGCAATGCATTGTGTGGCGAGGTTGCCGCCGAAGCTATTAAGTGCCGCGCTACGTTCCATTTGTGAAAAATAATGGTCACTTACAATAAAAATAAGGATTACCAATAAAAGTGTCAGCCAAGTTGTCCATTGATATCGCTTTATATTTTGTAATGCTTTTTTGTCCAAACACAATTCCCACGCCAGCAGTGCCAATGGAAAAGTAACGGCGGTTTCTTTGACACCGAGTGCGGCGATAAACATAAGAGGGGTGAAAAGCAGCGTATATGAAGATTTTTTTTGTTCGCGCCCGATGATGTAAACCAAAAATCCCGCTAAATAAAACAATGTCATGAGCGAGGCGGATCGACCAGAAATATAAGTAACCGCCTCGGTATGAATGGGATGCACCGCAAAGAGTAGGGCGACGATAAAGGGGATGCGTGAGATATGCGGCAGTGTCGCAGCGGTTGTTAGCGCGGCGGCATGGTGCTGTACCAATTTTTTGGTCAGCGCGAAAACCAGCCACACATTGCCCAAATGAATGACCGTGTTGGTCAGGTGAAAGCTAATGGTGTTTGGTACGGCTCCGCCAAAATTGCTAGTCCAATTGAGAGTGTAAGTCAGTTTGAGCAGCGGGCGTATGCCGTGTCCCACATCATCCCACCACGCTGGCCATGAGTGGACGCGCGTGTTGTAGACGATGACATTGTAATCATCAAACTGAAATGCGCCCCCCAAGTACGAGTTGAGGAGCGTGTTGGCATAAACAACAGTCACCGCACAGAGTAACCACAGCTTAGCTTTCAGGCTTTGCACGATGAATCACGGGGGATGAAATTTTAAAAACCAAACAAGCCTTTTAGTTGTTTTGCGCCGTCCAGCACGGCTTTCGAGTCAATACCTTTTTTCTCTTCTTTTTTGGCAGTGTCAGATTGCGATGAGAGTCCCGAAGAAGTGGACGATGAATTTTCATTTGAGTTACTTAAATCTAATTCTTTACCGCCCATACAGGCTTTCATCTCTTCGCCGGAAGTGAATCCGCGCTCTTCGCAATCCTGGCGTTTCGCTGCCAGTGCGCGATAAACCTTGGCTTCAGCCGGGCAGTTTTCGGCCAAGAAATGTTCGGGTCCTTTGAGCGCACGGTTTTTGCACAGCGATTTTTGAGTGGCGGCCATATTCAAGCCACAAGTTTTGGCAGCGGATTCGCGTTCATTTTTTTGCGATTGCAGCTGGTTGAAAACATCCACATTGCGCGGGGCCTCTTTATTTATCACTTGGCACAGCTCATTTTGTTTGCCGGGGCAGAGCGGCTTGGCTCCGATAAATTGATTGCTGTGCATGGCCCAGTCATGGGCGGTATATTTTGACGTGTCGCACATTGCGGCTATTTGCTTTTTATTCTGCGCGTCGGCTTGCGCGGCCATCGCTTCGCCTTTCTTGCGCATCTCGTCGGCATCGCATGCCCCGCCTATGCGCTTGCCGGTGGAGGTCATCAGCATGTCTTCGCCATCCTGCCGCATCTTAATTTTTTGACTAAAGCTATTCGGCGTGTGGGTCAATTCGGCACTGCCGGTCATGGCATCTTTGCCGGTGCATTTCATGTTGAATTTAACAGTGTTGCCAGACTGCCGCATATCGCTGATGGTGCAGTTATCGTCCTTAGAGGTTGCCGTAGGATCGGCTTGTTGACCCTTGGCCAAACAAACTTTTTGCTTCTGCGCGCCCATGCTGCCCATCATGCCCGCCATTTCGGGCGGCATCCCCGGCATTTCCATTTTGCTGGTGATCTCCCACCACTCGCCCTGCAAGGCGTGTGCGTTATTTGCCAGAAATCCAGAAAAAAATGCAACCAAAATCAATGGGATAGATAGTATATATTTCATTTGAACCTCCTATTGAAAACTCAAGATTGATTAACGTGACGGTTGTGGATTGTATCCCTACTCATAGTTCGCGCGCTATTAGCCTAAAAGTGATGCTGGCTTAATACCCGAGGTAACGCTTAATACCCAAGGTAACTGGGATTCATTACGCATTGGGCAGTGTCCCACGTTTGTATCGCTATAAAACTTTCCCCGTTGTGTGACTCAGGAAGCACTGATTTAATCCTCCATGTACCCGCAAGGGGCACGCCGTGGTTGTAATGGGCTAAAGCCCAAACAACACACGCTGGCCGCGTTGCTGACCAAATTGTGATGAACGCAAGACGCAGCCCGAAGGCTAGGGGTCATTCCCCCTAGCGAGGGGTGCAACGCAGCGGGTGCGCAATTTGGCCGCCACCCTCGCGGGACATGGCTGTGCGGGCGGCTTGCATTGTCGCAAGGCTAGCCAAGGGAACGACCCTTGCCGTCACCTTGCTTCGCGCATTCCATCCCGCAAAGCCGATGTCGCGACCATGTGGGATTAAATCAGTGCTTCCTAAGCGTGATTTTGCAATAGAATTGCGCTCATTTGTATTTATGTCAATTTTAATGATGGTTCATCCAAAAATTATTGTCGCGCTGGATTATGCTGAGGCAAAATCCGCATTGAATTTGGTGGCGCGCTTAGAGCCATCGTTGTGCCGTGTAAAGGTAGGTAAAGAATTATTTACCGCAGCAGGCCCCGCATTTATAGAACAACTGATGCGACGCGGTTTTGAAATATTTCTCGATTTAAAATTCCACGACATTCCCAACACCGCCGCGCAAGCGTGCAAAGCCGCAGCGGGGCTAGGTGTGTGGATGATTAACGTACACGCATTGGGCGGACGCAAAATGTTAGAGGCGGCCAAGGCGGCGGTGGATACGTGTGAGCGTCCGCCAAAGTTGATTGCGGTAACGGTGTTGACCAGCATGGCGCAAGCAGATCTAAACGAGATTGGCATCACCGCCACGCCTGCTGAGATAGTGTTGCGCTTGGCTAAGTTGGTGCAGGAAAGTGGCTTGGATGGCGTGGTGTGTTCCGCGCAGGAGGCTGCGTTGCTGCGCCAACATTGTGGTGCAGAATTTTGTTTGGTGACACCGGGCATACGTCTGGCCGATGCCGCTGCTGACGATCAATCACGGGTGATGACTCCGCGTGCGGCACTGGAACAGGGAGCTCATTATCTGGTGATAGGTCGTCCGATTACACGTGCGGATGATCCGCTGCTGGCACTCAAAAATATTATTCGGCAGATTGCGTAAAATTAATTTTATGCAACTGAAAAGCATCTACTTTAACTAAGGAAATAAATACTTTGATACCTCGCATAATCGACCGCGTCCTTGGGCATTTGCCAATTGAGGATGAGACAAAACCTTTCAGATTTCCGCTGCGACGCAGAACGCCAGACACGGTTTTTCGTGGCATAGGCCATGCGTTAATTGCCCGGTTTGTTTCGCAACGAACATTCGCTATCGCAGATTATCGGGTGACGGTGCACGCACGCTCATTGTTCGCGCGGCAGCTTGCAAAATATCAAGCTTATGAGCCGCTCAATTCCAATTGGATGATCTCGCAATTTGCAGGGGAGCAGAGCGGTTTGTTCGTTGATGTAGGTGCAAATTTTGGCTGGTATTCTATGCTGAGTGCAAGGCTTGCTCCCAAAGCAACGATCATCGCTTTAGAACCCAGCCGTGAAAACTTCGCGCTGCTTAAGCAGAACATAGCCAATAACCGCTTCGCTCAAATTGTTGCGATCAACAAGGGCGCGGGTGCCGACTCCATTCAAGCGTCGTTGTATGAGCATGAGCAGGGCAATCCGGGCGCGCATTCCATACGTAAATCTGCGGTGGATTTGTCTGAAGAAACCATCTCGTTGGAGCGACTGGATGTGATTTTAGCCCCCTATGATGGCCCTGTGCATTTATTGAAAATTGATGTTGAGGGCTATGAGATCGAGGCGTTGATGGGCGCGACAGAAACACTCAAGCGCACAAATAATATTTTACTAGAATATTCACCGAGCTTTCTGCGCGAGAGTGGGCATGATCCCGCGCAGCTTCTTCAGATGCTTAAGGCGAATGGTTTTATACCGCACTTGGTGGGCGCGAACGGTATCGAGCCTGTTGATCCGCAGCGGCTAGAGCAGTGTGACCCTACGCTTTCGCATGGAAAAAATTGGCAGGTTGATCTGGTGTTTACGCGGGCGTAATCTATTCGCTGCCGTAATTTTAATTGTGTCTAGTTCTAGATAGTGCCGTCACGAGATTGAAAATATCTGTCACAATGTGCGCTTCGTAACTACAAGAGGCCAATTTGATGACTACATCAGCATTGAGAAGACACGATATTGCTGACCACACATGGGAGTTACTGCAACCGCACCTGCCTGGACGAGAGGGTACGTGGGGAGGTATCGCGAAAGACAACCGCGCATTCATCAACGCGGTATTTTGGATACTGAGAACAGGCGCGCCATGGCGAGACTTGCCGCCAGAGTACGGGGATTGGAAGAACACCCACAGGAGATTTACGCGCTGGCGCGATGCGCGGATATGGGAGAAGTTACTGGAGCAACTGGTGACCGACGTTGATTACGAATGGCTGATGATTGATGCCAGCCACATCAAAGTGCATCCTCACGCGGCGGGTGCCAAAGGAGGCAACCAAGATATGGGGCGTACAAAAGGGGGCTCAATACCAAGCTGCACCTGGCCGTGGATGCGCATGGTATGCCAATCCGAGTACTTATCACGGCAGGTACCACAGCAGATTGCTGCTGCGCTGGCAAACTCATTGAGGGCTTGACGGCAGAAAATCTGTTGGCTGACAAAGGGTATGACAGCGACGCGATCATTGCGCAAGCGGTCGAACAAGGCATGAAGGCGCAGATTCCGCCCAAGAGAAATCGAAAGGAGCAACGGCACTATGACAAAGAACT
>JANONT010000152.1:0-5039 GCA_031420955.1 Candidatus Nitrotoga sp.
ATTTTTGTAGCGCGCATGGAAGGCGGAAAGATCAAGCTCATGATCGACCAGGTGGCATAACGCGTATTCAAAACTGCCCGGAACAACTTGCCGGTCGAAGTCAACCGGCAGCAGTTTTAAGCCTTTGTGTATCGGTTTGAAACGTGCCATGTCGCATCCCCCTTTGATTTATTTCGCAGTTAAATTATCGCAGATCGCGGTGTGATTTTTTGGGTGGATTTGGGTTTTTCTACAGCCTCAACGTAAAGTAGATGGCAAAAACGCCGTATAAGCTGGCGGTTGATGCCGCATCAATTCAGATATAGTTTCATATCCTTTTGATCTCAAATTTCGCAAGCATCCTAGCATGGCTGTCATTCCTTTGAACACCAACATATCACCTAAGCCAACCCCAGCCAGTTTTGCTGTGTCAGAAATTGCTCAAGGGATGCAGCGCAAGGCAAATCTTGGTGAGGAAGCGGAGTTGACTTAATGTGTCAATGAGCATTCCAAACTAAGATTTAACACCGCGATGCGCCCTTCAGCAATTTAATGACGCAGTAAAACTAATGCGCCTCATCCCAATTTTTCCCCACCCCCAACCCCACTTCCAGCGGCACTTTTAATTGCGCCACTTTGCACATTAGCTGCGGCAAATTTTCCCGCACTTTTTCTAACTCATCGTCCGGCACTTCGAGTATGAGTTCGTCATGTACTTGCATGATGAGCAGTGGCCTGACTCTGCTGCATAAACCCATTCGGGCAGAAGACCTGTTCGCGGCGATGAATAAAGTGATGGCGCAAGATCACCAGCCAAACTAGAGCCGTCGCGTGAGCCAGCGTTCAATATCGTTAATTTCTTCCGTGCAAACTGAGTGCGGCATGTTGTACTCATGCCATTCCAATTCATAACCTTTAGCCTTAAGTGCCGCTGCAGAATTGCTGCCCATGCTGAATGGAATAATCGGATCGCTGCGGCCATGCGCCATAAAGATGGGCGGCGCGTGCACACCGATTGCTGCGGGTAATTTTTCGGCCTGTACCAGCCGCGAAGAAAGCGCGATGATGCCACCCAATTTTTCAGCATAATACAAACCCGTGTGCAAGGCAATTGCGCCCCCTTGTGAAAATCCCGCCAGATAAATATTTTTTGCTGGGATGCCGCGCTGCTTTTCTTGCGCGATCAACCCTTCAATCGCCACTTGCGATGCCTGTATACCCACCATATCGGGCGCACCGCCAAAGGCAATAATGTCGAACCAAGCGCGCATGATCATTCCGTTGTTAATGGTGACAGGCCGCATAGGCGCGTGTGGAAAAATATAGCGCACGGTCATGGGTAAGTTTATTTCGTGCGCGATGGGCACAAAATCTTCACCATCCGCGCCTAGGCCGTGCATCCAGATAATGCTGTGTTGCGGCAACGCGCCTGTTGCTGATGTTCCTATATCTAGAGTGATATGGGGGAGAATGGCATTCATACTTAATTTGATGAGGGTTAAATTTAATTCAAATTTATTTAAAATAATCTCAGATAATTAATTAGAACAAAACCACGTCATTCCCGCGTAGGCGGGAATGACGTGGCCAATAAATTATAGGGACTTAATTCACTCCGGCAACTTTCCTGTAATCGTCTCTGGCATTATTTCGCGCAGCACCTGAAAAATCTCACGATAATTTTTAGGCGGCTTTTTTAGCTCAACCTCTTTGCGTGCATTACGAATCAACGTGCGCAACTTTTGTGCGTCGGCGGTGGGGTGCTCGGCCAGTAACTCGGTCAACGCGTCTTCATTTTCTATTAACCGATCACGCCAGCGTTCCAGATCATGCAGCCAGCTTGTGTGCTGTTGCGATTTACCGCTCCACACCTCTAGCTTAGCTAGGATGGGCGCGGTTTCCACGTCACGCATCAGCCGCCCGATAAACTGCATTTGCCGCCGTTGCGCGCCAAACTTGTTGATGCGCTTCATCTCTTGCACCGCCTCCAGCAACCGTTCAGGCAACTCTATTTGCTTTAATTTATCTTTGCTGAGGGCAACCAATTGCTCGCCTATATCTTGCAAATCCAGCATCTGTTTTTTGATTTTGGTTTTGCTTGGCGGTAAATCTTGCTCTTCTAAATTGTCCTCGTCAGAATGCATCATGGGAAATAATAACCGGGCGAAATAGTAATGGGATGTTGTTATCATATCGCCTTTCATAAAATTTATTTCAAAATATGAACACTGCCTCCAAAATAAATACGCGAGATGCAAATAGATTTTCACATTCGGCGGAATCACTGCATGAAATCGCCCGAGATATGTTGACGTATGCTAAACAGCAAGGGGCGAGTGCCTGTGTGGCCGAAGTATCGGATGGCTTTGGGCAGGAAGTCACGGTGCGCCAAGGCGAGGTGGAAAACATTCAATACAATCGCGATAAAAGTTTGGGCGTAAGTGTCTATATCGGCCAGCAGAGCGGCAATGCGCACACTTCAGATTTTTCCAAACAAGCCGTGCGCGACACGGTCGATGCCGCACTTTCTATCGCGCGCCACACCGCCAGCGACGATTGTGCGGGGCTGCCCGATCAAGAAATGTTAGCGACGGAATTTCCGAATTTAGATTTATATCACCCGTGGATGTTGTCGGTGGAAGACGCGATTGAACTGGCAAAAACGTGCGAGCAAGCGGCCTTGGATTTTGATCCGCGCATTAATAATTCGGAAGGCGCGAGTATCAGCGTGCATGAATCGCAATTTATATTCGCCAACAGCTTGGGCTTTATCGGCGGCTATCCCAGCTCGCGCCATAGCATCAGTTGCGCGGTAATCGCGGGCGAAGAAGATGCGATGCAGCGCGACTATTGGTACAGCGAAGCGCGTGCCGCCGAAGATTTGCTCGGTGCAAAAGCCATTGGTTTACTCGCCGCGCAACGCACGGTGCGACGCTTGGATGCACGCAAACTCGGCACCATGCAAACGCCGGTATTGTTTGAAGCACCCATCGCCGCCAGCCTGCTGGGGCATTTTGTGGGCGCGGTGAGCGGTGGCGGGCAATATCGCAAATCTTCTTTTCTACTGAACCAATTGGGGCAAACCGTTTTCTCGCCCAACATACACATTGATGACATTCCCGACATTAAGCGTGGTCTAGCTAGCGGCGCGTTTGACAATGAAGGCGTGCGAACTCAGCGGCGCGCTATGGTAGAAAATGGTGTACTCAACGGTTATTTTCTCAGCACCTATTCCGCGCGGAAGCTCGGCATGAAAACCACGGGCAATGCAGGCGGCAGTCACAATTTAATCTTGCGTCCGGGGGAATTAGATTTTCACGGGCTGCTGAAAAAAATGCATCGCGGCTTGCTGGTTACCGAGCTATTGGGACAAGGCGTAAACCATGTCACCGGCGACTATTCGCGCGGCGCGGCGGGCTTTTGGGTAGAGGGCGGTGAGATTCAATACGCGGTCGAGGAAATCACCATCGCGGGTAATCTCAAAGAAATGTATCGTAATATTGTGGCCGTGGGGAATGATGTTTTGGTGCAGGGCTCGCGCCAGAGCGGATCTATTTTAATCGGCAACATGATGGTGGCCGGGCAGTAAATCTTGCTGCGCCATTAAACCGCTCAAGAGACACAGCAAGATAGGGACGCTCACAACCCTTCAACTATCAAAGTCAGAGGCGTAAAATACGGGTGCAAGCGGTCATTCTGCAATGCGTTACCTTAACTTTAGGAGCTTAAAATGAAAGTCAATATTGGCATTAAACAAGCAGATCGCGCGCAAGTGGCGCAAGGTTTATCCCATCTCTTAGCCGACACGTATACCTTGTATCTAAAAACGCATAACTTCCACTGGAACGTGCAAGGCCCAATGTTTCAAACGTTGCACTTAATGTTTGAAACTCAATACAACGAGTTGGCCTTGGCGGTGGATCAAATCGCAGAACGCATTCGCGCACTGGGTTTCCCTGCCCCGGGCACGTATAAAGAATTCCTCGCGCTCGCTTCCATCAAAGAAACGCACGGCGTACCCAAAGCAGAAGACATGATACGTGCCCTGCTGGACGGTAACGAAGCGGTGGCACGCACCGCGCGTGCGGCCTTTCCGGCGACGGATAAAGTCAACGATGAGCCCAGTGCCGACCTGC
This sequence comes from Candidatus Nitrotoga sp., assembly GCA_031420955.1. Classification (GTDB taxonomy): domain Bacteria; phylum Pseudomonadota; class Gammaproteobacteria; order Burkholderiales; family Gallionellaceae; genus Nitrotoga. The sequence goes on from JANONT010000152.1 coordinate 4,116, forward strand.
TTACCCAGCGAATGCAGGTGCATGAGAAAACCGCGTGGATGTTGCGGAGCTTGTTAGCGTAAATATAAGCCGGTACTGATTAAATCTGTTCGCATTAAGTCCTTCGACAAACTCAAGGGAGACCAGTCGAAACGCTGTCATTGTGAATGTAAAGGCTTCGACAAGCTCAGCCCGAACGGGTTGGTTCAATCAGCGTCTTCATAGGTGATTTTTTTGCGATCCGTTGCAATGAACATGGCCTTTAATTCGTTCTTATCTTTCTAAAAATACCAATGATTATAGAGAGATATGAATAACCTGCACAATCATTTTTTCACCGCCCTTGCCTTGATTTGCGCTTGCTTCCTCGCTGGCTGAAAAACGCTAGTTAACTCTGCACCCAAGCCCAGCGCGCAGGTGATGGATACACGCATCAACGGATTATCGCTGGGTAGCATTGAGCTAATGTTTGATGTGGAGGGTCGCGAATCCTTACACCACAAATTTGCCGCTGACGGATTTAACGTATTCCTTAGCCAGCGGTGGCAGTACATTTATAGATGGCAAGGTTACGCCTACTGGCTCGATTCCTGCACGGGGCAAAAAAATAATTCAGATTCCTGCCACCGTCCCTTTTCGATCCCTGCTGGCCGCGCTGAAATCTATCAAGCCGGGTGCTGTCGTCCCTTACGCCGCGCAATTTAAAATTGGCGTATGTGTGTCTTCCGCCAATACATATGGCACTGATGAAACAACTAGCCATTCGACTAGGTTGCCAAAAGGCATCAACCAAGTCGCTGGTTATGATGGTTAACTTTCAAATACTCATAGGGTGATATTAACCCAAGCCCATAATGAGGTCTCTCAGTGTTGAACCAAACAAGGTAATCAAGCAACTTATCGTTGAATAAATTAATGTCGGTAAACAGCAAATCTTCATGGTAA
>JANONT010000153.1:0-7586 GCA_031420955.1 Candidatus Nitrotoga sp.
CGCCAGCCGCTGTTGGTAATGCGTTGTGTTGGCCGAATCAAGCTCGGTTAAACGTTGGCTGAGCGCGTCTGCGATAGGCAAAAAATTTCGCGCATCGGTCTGAATATGCGGGTTGCCCAGCGCGTGTACATCGCCATCGGCGCGATCCAGCCGTGACGGAATTTCCAGCATGGTTACATATTCTGCCGCTTCAAAATAACCGGGGCGGCCGCTCTGCACCGCTGGATTGCCCGATTCACGCAACACGACGGGTAGCCAAGCCGCCTCTAACTCTACACCTGTACACACCACCAAATTTGCCCGCCGTGCGCGAGCAATTAAACTGGGTCGCGCCTCCACGCGATGCGGGTCTTGCAGCGCGCCCGTGGCGGTGTAAATGTTAGCTTTGTCCCCCGCCAGTTGTTGCGTAAGGGCTGCCCATTCCGGTTCGCAAGCGAATACTCCAAGTGCCCCCTGAGCCGCGGTACTCAGCAATAAAAGTGCGATAAATAATATTTTTTTCATGGCTAACCCCTAGTATGCGTGCGCGCCATGCGCGCCCATACCCATGATGTATTGCACAAATAGTTGTTGGTCGGGCAAACCTTGCCTTAATTTATCCTGCGCCCATTGCACACGCAACCGCGAAAATTCGCTGGGGCTGTAGTCCAGCATCAGCGTGTTGCGCTTGGGGGTATAGCCATAGTCGCGAATAATGTTGGGCGCGTGTAACACGCCCACTTGCGCGCTACCGGAATCAAGCTGGTCATAACGCAAACCAGCTCGCCAGCGCGGCACAAACTGATAAATACTTTGCACATACCAGCCTCGTTGAGTGACGGAATAATTGTCGGTAATGTTATTAAGCGGGGTGCCATAAGTCAGCAACCCATTTTCCTTGCGCCGGAAAAACTCCCCTTGCAGCTTGATATAACGCTCATGCAAATTACCGTTGGGCGCGTATTTCCATACAAAATCTACGCCCGCTGTTTGGCTCTTGCCCGTGAAAATATTGCTCACGCTATTGCCATTTAAATCCGGCACCGCCTCACTGGCGGCATTCTCACGCCGTGTTTGATGCAGCGAAATACCCGCCCGCCAACTATGTTCGAGGCCGATGTCATCCCCGATATGCGCCCACCATGCGGTCGCGCCGCTGCCATTTTTTGCGCGATCCGTACCGGGGAAACCACTGCCGCGACCTAGCTCTACCGCCAGCTCCACAAACATATCAGTTGGTGCCAACCATTTGAGTTGCACGCCATCATCGCGCAATTGGTTGTCCCACAGCGTGGCGTACACCAGCGGCTGGTCGACAAAATCCCAAGTGTGCGCATGCTTCTCGTTGAGGTAGCCGAGACCAGAAAGAAAACGCCCCATTTTTAAATTTGTGCCCTCGCCCAGCGCGCTGGTTTGCACATGCACCTCTTCCGCGCTGAGGCCGCCTGCGGGGTCAATCGCAAAACGTCCCACGCCATGAAACTGTGTATCAATGTTGGCGGTAAGCACCAACTCGGATTCGCCCAAATTAAAACCTTGCGGATGTCCGGGATTGCTGTTCATGGCAAAGCCCGTGGCGGGAATAGCCGGGTCTTGTTGCAAGCTGCCAACCACCCCGCCCAGTATTAACGACATGGCGGGGTTGAATGCAGTCGAGTTCAACCTATTGGCCTCGTCTTTGTTTTGCGCCAACGCGCTCATAGAATGCAGCGCAAGCGCGGCGAACAGCGCGCTCAAATAAATTTTATTGAACATTTTTCTCTCCTTAAGACGTAATGAATGCGACTCACCGATGTAGGGCAAGCACGACAAAAAGCAGCGTTAAATTTAAACGGAGTAAGGCGGGGCGCGCGCCAAAAATACAACGGGCGCGGTGGGGGAGTCAGAATAGGAAGGACTAAAATAAAGCGTGCCGCCATTTATATTGCTGGCGAAGTGAATGGCATGACTGCCGAGCGCATCGCCCACCTGCCCGTAAGCCACGCACAAATCGCAATGCTTAGCATGCGGCAACGAGGGCTCTGAATTTTGCGTTTGCTGCTGCGTCAGATTGTGTTCCTGCTGCGCTAGGGTGTGTGCAATGCCATGCACCAAGCCGCCCACCTGCACAAACAGCAGGGCAAAAATCAACAGCAATCGGCAGGGCAATAATTTAGACATGGGCAGCATTATTGCATATAATTTGTCGCACGCTGTCGTGTTGCATAGGTTTAATTGACGGTGCTTTTGGCTCTAAATAATTATGGGGAATATCCAAATGAAACGGACTATTATTACCTCCTTCGCTGCCATTGGTTTGTTAATCGTGGGCAGTGTCTTCGCCACCGAAATGCCGCCCTTAGCAAAAAAAGGCAACTGCATCCTGTGCCATGCCGTAGACAAAAAAGTACATGGCCCCGCATGGGTGGATGTCTCAAAAAAATACAAGGATTCAAGCAAGTACACCTACAAAGGCGTGGAATATAATCTTGAAGAAGGCTTGGCACTAAAAATAAGGAAAGGCGGGCACGGTGCGTGGGGCAACACAACGATGCCGTCGACTCCCCCTGTAATTAAAGATGAAGAAATTAAAGAGCTGGTTCAATTTATTCTCGGCCTCGACAAATAAGTTTCCGATAGCTAACAACCTTCCTTATTTTGGGGGTTAAAATCCAGCAAAGCGAGCGGCCTGAAGAGTGTCTCTAAAAATTCAAGTTCCTAGGTCAGACAAGGCGCGAATAAAAATTGCGGCGACGCATATGTTTGATATGTGAGAAATAATTTTTTTCGAGCAACACAGTATGGCGACAATGCGTGGTTGTTGCCGATTCATCGGCTTTACAACCACGGTCTACCCCTGACAATTCCGCATGGGCTTTAGCCCATAGCGGATTGCGTACTTTTTAGTGCTTGCGGGTGGAAATTGGATTTTTAGAGATGCCCTTAAATTGACAAGCCCATACGAGCTACGCATAATCTGCGAGTCCCTATTTTTAAGGCTCACCATGTTTTATAAACTCTCTGCACCCTCCCCCTTCGTTACTTCTGCCACGCTGATTTTTTCCATCGCCTTGCTGGCAGGCTGCAACAAATCTGAAGCACCCGCCTCTGCCAGCTACGCTAAGGGCTATGGCAGCGGCGAACTGGTCGTCAAAATTGGCGCGGCTGCACCGCTCACTGGCGCGCAAGCGCACGTCGGCAAAGACAATGAAAATGGCACGCGCATGGCGATTGAAGATGCGAATGCAAAAGGCATTATGATCGGTGGTCGCAAAGCGCGCTTTGAGTTGCTGAGCGAAGACGATCAAGCGGATCCAAAATCAGCCACCATCGTGGCGCAAAAATTGGTCGATGCAAAAGTCAGCGGGGTTATTGGGCATCTGAATTCCGGCACGTCCATCCCCGCTTCTAAAATTTATAGCGATAACGGCATCGTGCAAATTTCGCCCTCTGCCACGGCGGTGGCTTATACCAACAGCGGCTTTAAAACCACCTTCCGCGTCATGGCGAACGATGCCCAGCAAGGCAAGGCACTGGGCACATTTGCGACGCAGACGCTGGGCGCGAAAAAAATTGCGGTGATTGATGATCGCACCGCATATGGCGAAGGTCTCGCGCGCGAATTTATTAAAGCGGCACAAGCAGGTGGCGCGCAAATTATCGCGCATGAATACACGACGGATCGGGCGGTCGATTTCACCGCTGTACTCACTTCGCTCAAAGGCAAGCGTCCTGAATTAATTTTCTTTGGCGGCATGGATCCACAAGGGGTGCCCATGATTAAACAAATGCGCGCGCTCGGCCTACCCGCAAAATTTATGATGGGCGATGGCGGCTACACGCCTAAAACGCCAGAATTAGCGGGCGTAGCGGCAGAGGGTGTATATGCCTCGCTGCCCGGCGTGCCCCTCGCTAAAATGCCAGGCGGCACAGATTTTTCTGATCGCTATGTGGCGAAGTATCACCAACCTATTCAAAATTACGCGCCCTACTGTTATGACGCGGTTAACGTCATGATCGCAGCCATGCAAAAAGCCGCCTCGATTGATCCTGCCAAATACCTACCCGAATTAGCCAAGATCACGCATGATGGCATCACCGCAAAAATTACCTTCGACGAAAAAGGTGATTTAAAAGGCGGCGCAATTACCCTGTACCAAATCCAAAAAGGTAAGTGGCAGCCGCTGCAAACAATGGGCGACCATACCATTGCTGGCACACCTTAATGTGTTAAATAAAACAGCTAAGCGACACCCAAGATTTAAAAATACTTGGCGTGTCGCTTTTTATTTGCTCAGTCCTTTTTTCAATTCGTAAAAACCTTGGACATCCTCCTACAACAAATCATCAACGGCCTCGTGCAAGGCAGCGTGTATTCCATGGTCGCGCTGGGCTACACGATGGTGTACGGCATACTTGGTTTAATCAATTTTGCGCACGGTGAAATTGTCATGATAGGCGCGATGGTTGCGCTGTCTGTTATTCAATTGCTGACAGGCTCAGGCTTGCCCATTTTTTTTATATTGCTCATCAGTCTAATGATCTCCATGCTCGTGTGCATGACGCTCGGCTACAGCATGGAACGCATCGCCTATCGCCCACTACGCAACGCCCCGCGCCTCGCCCCACTCATCACCGCGATTGGTTTATCTATCGTTTTACAAACTTTAGCGATGATGTTTTGGGGGCGCGAATATCATTCCTTTCCCTTATTATTTACCAATTCTTCCGTCCACATTGCGGGTGCGGTGATTACCGAAGTGCAAATTATTATTATCGTCGTAGCGATGGCGATGATGGGCGGATTGTTGATGCTAGTTCATCACACACGTCTCGGTCGTGCCATGCGCGCCGTGGCAGAAAGTCCCTCCGCCGCCGCGTTGATGGGGGTGAACAGCAATAATGTCATCTCCACCACCTTCATGCTTGGCGCAGGCTTAGCCGCTGTGGCGGGCATTATGATTAGTGCCAATTACGGCATCGCGCATTATTTAATGGGTTCACTGCTAGGGCTGAAAGCCTTCACCGCTGCGGTACTCGGCGGCATCGGCAATTTGCGCGGCGCGATGTTGGGCGGATTATTATTAGGCTTAATTGAAAGTTTAGGCGCGGGCTACATCGGCGATTTAAGCGGCGGATTTTTAGGCAGTCACTATCAAGACGTGTTCGCATTCTTTGTGTTGATCGCGGTGCTGATATTTAGGCCTTCTGGATTATTAGGAGAGCGAGTTGCGGAACGCGCTTAATATAATTAAACATCATGCCCCAAATGAAAAGCGTATGGCATGGCTGGCATTTGCTGCACTAACCCTCATTTTATTGGCACTCCCTTTTGCCGTCGATGATTTATTCGGGCGTGGCTGGGTGCGCGTTTTAGATTTCGCCCTGCTCTACATCATGCTTGCATTAGGGCTAAACATAGTCGTCGGCTACGCGGGCTTGCTCGATTTAGGCTACGTCGCCTTCTTCGCCGTGGGCGCGTATTGCTACGCCTTACTCGGCTCGCCGCAATTTGGTATTCACTTACCTTTTTGGATAGTGCTCCCACTGGGCGCATTGCTGGCATGTATTTTCGGCGTGCTGTTAGGCGCGCCCACGCTACGTTTGCGCGGTGACTATCTGGCGATCGTCACGCTCGGCTTCGGTGAAATTATCCGCATCTTTCTCAACAATCTCAACGCGCCCATCAACATCACCAACGGCCCGCAAGGCATCAGCATGATAGACGCCATTCATGTCGGAGGATTTTCACTTGGGCGCACGCAAGAAATTTTCGGCATCACTTTTCCTTCCGTGCATTTGCATTACTACTTGTTTTTAATCTTCACCCTGCTAGTCATTTTTGTCTCCATACGATTACAGGACTCGCGCATTGGTCGCGCTTGGGCGGCCATACGCGAAGATGAAGTTGCCGCATCTGCAATGGGCATTAACACACGCAATATAAAATTATTAGCCTTCGCCATGGGCGCAACTTTTGGTGGCTTGGCAGGTGGCTTATTTGCGGGCTTTCAAGGGTTCGTCAGCCCAGAAAGTTTTGGCCTGACGGAATCTATTATGATCTTATGCATGGTCGTACTCGGCGGCATGGGCAACATTGGCGGCGTGGTTTTGGGCGGCATATTATTAGTGGTCATTCCCGAATTAACCCGCCATCTGGCAGGCACAGCACAACAAGCCTTGCTGGGAAAAACCGTGATCGACCCAGAAAGCCTACGCATGTTGATGTTCGGCCTCGCCCTCATTTTAATCATGCTGTGGCGACCCGCAGGACTGTGGCCTTCCAGCCAACGCCGCCGCGAATTAACTTCATCTGCAAGCTCGCCGAACGCATGACGCATCAGCCGAATGCTCTGCTAAAAATATCCGGCATTGAAAAACACTTCGGTGGATTAGCCGCGCTAAGTGATGTTTCGCTGCACATTCAAGCGGGCGAAATCTACGGCTTGATCGGCCCTAACGGCGCGGGAAAAACCACGCTGTTCAACATTCTCACCGGACTGTATCAAGCCGATGGCGGCAAATTTTTATTCGGCGATATTGAATATGATGGCCGCAGCAAACCGCATCTGTTGGCGCGTGCAGGCATTGCGCGCACCTTTCAAAACATCCGCTTATTTGCCAACATGAGCATTCTGGAAAACGTCATGGTCGGCTGCCATGTGCACACCCACACCGGCATCTGGGGCGCGTTGACGCGACATAAAAATGCACGTGCTGAAGAGCAGCAGATTGCACATCGCGCCGCAAAATTATTAGACTATGTCGGCATCACCCGCGCCCCGCATATGCTGGCAAAAAATTTATCCTACGGCGAACAACGCCGCTTGGAAATTGCCCGCGCGCTGGCCACTAATCCAAAATTATTAGCGCTAGACGAACCCGCCGCCGGCATGAACGCCACCGAAACCGACAGCTTAAAAACATTGCTGCAAACCATACGCAGCAACGGCGTAACCGTGTTACTCATCGAACACGATGTGAAACTGGTGATGGGATTATGTGACCGCATCGCGGTGCTGGACTACGGCAAAAAAATCGCGGAAGGAATGCCTCAGGAAGTGCGAAATAATCCAGCGGTGATTGCGGCGTATTTGGGGGGAGACAGCAGAGTCGAGTAAGAGTAACGCAGGCTTGGTAGAAAAATGTGGTCTATCCCTGATTGATAATTAAGGGGCTGAGGTAGATTAGCTTAATATTTAAGCTAATCTACCTCAGCCCCAAATAAACGGTTAAAACCGCACCCCAAACTGAAACGATGCGCCCATTTCATCTTTGTTGCCAGCGGCGGCAATATCAACATGCACCACTTTGAATAACGCTAAACCTAATCCCAATGAAGCCACATTGCGCTTACTGTTTACAATATCAGCGCGATAACCTGCGCGAATCTGCGCCCAGCCAAACGCATCCAACTCGCCACCCAGCGCGATATATTGACTTTTATCTTCCAGGCCTGCCGGGTCATTGCGCGTCACGTCCACATCCAGTGCCACGGTTGACCAAGTGTTAGCATGTGACACCCCCACCCGCGCTTGTGGCCTTAATTCCATTTTGACCCCTGTCGGCACGGGGGTTGCGCCTGCAGTCGGTGCACGCTTGAAATCATACGAATAAGGGATTACATT
>JANONT010000154.1:0-7415 GCA_031420955.1 Candidatus Nitrotoga sp.
CGGCTGGCGGGTTTACTACACCGAACGTAACAGGAAAATTATCATTTTGCTGGCGGGTGGAAATAAAAGTTCGCAAGTGCGCGATATTAAGTTGGCAATAAAACTAGCAAATAATTTACAGGAGCCCATGATGACTAAAACTAAAACCACAGCTTATGATTCTGCCGAATACCTCAAAACCGATGAGGACATGGCGATGTATTTGGAAGCCTGCCTCGAAGAAGCGGGCGATGACGCGGCCTTTATCGCTAAAGCACTGGGTACTATCGCACGCGCCAAAGGTATGACGCAACTTGCTAAGGATACGGGCTTAGGGCGCGAGAGTTTGTATAAGGCGTTATCCGGTGAAGGCAATCCCAGCTTCGCAACTATCTTGAAGGTGACGGCTGCGCTGGGAATTAAGCTGCATGCGCAGAGTGCGCGTTCAACTTGAATGAGTCAGTTGTCGTGCTAGGATGCGCGACATGATGAAAATTATAGAAATGAAATTGATATTTAGGTTTAGATGTCAACCAGACTGAAAAATATTGTGGTTTAGGTATCTTTTTTAGATTAGGAAATTCAAATGCCCGCACCTGACACTCGAGATTATTTTGCTGAACTTTATGTTGCCGGTATCTTTGGCGATGCTGGGTGGTCTGTGTATTTTCCGAAGCGCGATGTTGGTTTCGATTTCATAGTTTCAAAGTCAGTTGATGATGAAATTCTCATCCGTCCAATTCAGGTCAAAGGACTCTACCCGACAGCCGCCAAAGGAGACAAGGCTTTGTATGGCTACAAGGGGGAGTTATCCGCTGTACATCAACAGATGGTCTTGGTTCTTCCCTACTTTTCGGCCACTGAACGAGGCGCAGCTCCTGAGCAAATTGCATATATGCCAATCAGTGAATTCAAAAAACCAAGTCGCGGTGGTTATCGTTGCGTTCCAGCGCGATTTGAAAAGGGTCATGCGATTCCTCGCAAGGAATTCGCACAGTATCTTGGCGACAAAGGCCTTGCTGCAATTGAGGTAGTTGCTTGGGGCGCAAGTGCCTAACTACGCATTCAATCCGACTGTCAAAAGCTGCGCTTTTGTCGCCCTTCCACAGTATGCTCAATTTTAGTATCGGCTTTCACCCCGCATAAAAATACCTGCATGAAGCCCAAAAGCATCGAAGAGGTTTTGCAAAGCGCGCCCGCCAGCGAACTGGTTGATCTCGGTGCTGTGCCGCATCACGTTCTGAAGCGCGAGTGGGCGTTGTTGTTGGTGTTGGCGGGCATCCAGTTCACGCACATTATGGATTTTATGGTGATGATGCCGCTGGGGCCACAGTTCATGCGCTTGTTCGACATTACCCCGCAACAGTTTGCTTTGTTGGTTTCCATTTACACTTTCAGCGCGGGCATTTGCGGATTTTTCGCGGCGTTTGTAATTGATAAATTTGATCGTAAATCGGCGTTGATGTTTTTATACGGCGGTTTCGCTATCGCCACTTTATTATGCGCGCTGGCACCGGGTTATGAATGGTTGCTCGCAGCGCGTGCCGTGGCGGGGGCATTCGGCGGGGTGATGGGGGCGGTGGTGTATTCCATCATCGGCGATGCGATTCCAGAATCCCGTCGCGGCGCGGCGACCGGCACGGTGATGTCGGCGTTTTCTTTTGCGGCAGTGGCGGGTGTGCCGACCGGATTATTTCTCGCGACTTTATCGGATTGGCGTGCGCCGTTTTATTTTTTGACGGTGGTCAGCGCGCTCATTTTAATTGCCGTGTGGAAAGTTGTACCCGCGCAGCGCACGCATTTGGAACATAAGCGCGAGCGTAATCCCTTTAAACAATTGCACGCGATATTTTTTAATCGCACCCATCTCACCGCCTTTGCGATGATCGCAAGCCTCATGTTTGCAGGCTTCTCCGTCATTCCATTTATCAGCCCGTACATGGTGGCGAATGTCGGCATGAAAGAATCGGAGTTGCCTTACTTGTATTTTTTCGGTGGGCTGGCAACATTTTTTACCGCGCGTCTAATTGGAAAATTAGCCGACAAACATGGCAAACGCAAAATGTTCGCGCGGGTCGCCGTGGCCTCCATCGTCCCCATCATGCTGTTAACGCATCTGCCAAAAACATCGGTGGTGTGGGCGGTGGCGGTCACGGCGTTATTCATGGTGCTTGTTTCTGGCCGACTCGTGCCCGCGATGGCGTTGATTACCGCGAGCGTCGAGCCACGTTTGCGCGGCAGCTTTATGAGCTTTAATTCTGCCGTACAGCAGATTGCTACGGGCTTTGCTGCACTCATGGCAGGTGCAATGGTCAGTGAATCTGCGAGCGGCGAGTTGCTGAATTATGGTGCGGTTGGCATCGTTGCATCACTGGCGACACTACTAGCGATTTATTTTTCGTCGCGGTTGGGCAAGTCTTAAGCAATTATTATATTTTTCATCTACTGCATTAACTCTCATGAACCTCATTATTCAAAGTCTCAACATTATTCCCCCCGCGTTGCTTAAACCTCTAGTCGGGCTGACTCGCGCCGTCGCGGTCGAGCCAATCACAGAGTGTGCTTATCGTTTGTTGTCAGCGCAGCCGCACGATGCGGTGGCGAGCTATTGCCGGGAGCAGCAATTTGATTATGGCTATGTGCGTCCCGCACAAAAAATTACCGATTTTGGCTTAGTCGTCATGGACATGGATTCGACATTAATAAATATTGAATCTATCGACGAACTTGCCGATATAGCAAATAAGCGTGTGCAAGTTGCTGCAATTACCGCAGCGGCCATGCGCGGTGAAATGGATTTTGCCGAGAGTTTGCGCCGCCGCGTGGCCTTGCTAGAGGGCTTGCCGGAGGGTGCGTTGCAGCAGGTGATTGACCAGCGTTTGCAGCTCAACCCAGGTGCGGAGATTTTGCTGCAACGATTACAGCAATTAGGTATTAAAACTTTGTTGGTGTCGGGTGGGTTTGTATTTTTCACCGAGCATTTGCAGCAGCGGCTAAAACTCGATTACACCCAGGCTAACACGCTAGAGATAGTGGATGGCAAGTTGACTGGCCGCGTGTTGGGAGAGATTTTTGACGCGCAGGGCAAGGCCGATTGTTTAGTGCGCACACGCGATCAACTGGGCTTGTTGCCAGAGCAAGTGATCGTATTAGGAGACGGGGCAAATGACATAAAAATGATGAGGCAAGCGTCTATCAGCATTGCGTATCACGCCAAGCCTATTGTGCTGGCGCAGGCGACTTACGCCCTAAATTTTGTTGGTTTGGATGGGTTATTACGATTGTTTGGTGACTAAACTGGGTGCTGCTTCCTGACATATTGGCAGCACCGCAATATGTTGAAGGGAGCAGAAAATGCAGACCAAAAAAATATGTATCACACTGATTTTATCCTGCACAACCTTAAGTGCCGCCGCTGTAGAAAGTGTCAAAACCGGGTTTGAAAGTTATCGCTGGCGAGAGTATGTATCCAACCAAAACAACGTTTCACCCATAGAAACAGGTACGCGTCTCGCTGCCACTTTTAATTGGCGAGAAGATGGGGAGCGTGGCCTGCTGTGGGGTTATCAGGGCAAGCTGTATTTTGGCCGTGTGCGTTACGATACCTTTATGCAGCAGTCTGGCGAAGCGGTTTCCACTCACACGGTATATAGCGGCTCTTCGCAAGAAATTCAATTGATGCATCGCCAAGACTTGGGCCGCGTAAAATTTGATTATGTCAGCGGCTTTGGGCTAGATGGTTGGCAGCGCATGATCGCCACGCAAGGAGCTTATCAAACCGAGGAGTATCGGATTCTATTTATGCGCGGTGGAATCAATATAGATCAGCCGGTAAAGAGCGATGGATTTCACGGTGGCGGTGGTGTGAAATATCCGGTCTGGACTTCAGAAGATGCAAATTTAGACACGGCAGGTTTTACCAGCAACCCCAAACTTTCTCCTGGAAAAAGTATCAGCCTGTACGCCGAGTTAGGGTATCGCATCAGCAATTATTTTGATTTGGTCGGCTACTATGATAGTTGGCGTTTCAAAGAATCTCCCCGCGTTAAGGCTGCTACAGCGGATGGCAAAATGTATGAAATTTGGCAGCCGAAATCAAGTATGGATACGGTGGGGCTACGCATGATGTATGCGTTTTAACCGGATCAAAAATCTAACTTTGCGAGCATCCGCTTCGCGGGTTGCCTGCTTGCCCCACTTCATCGCCATACTGTGTTGCGCTCAAAAAATGATTTCTCACATATCAATTCTGTGCGTCGTCATTATTTTTTGTTCGCGCCTTGCCTGGCTTGGGGATTGAATTTTTAAAGGCATCCTTTCATCACAAAAAATAGCCTCACTCCGCTATCGGATAAAAAACTTCTGCGATGTAAGTCACTATCGCGGCAATTTCTTCTTCGCTCAACACCGATTTCCATGCGGGCATAGAGGTTTCTAACACGCCTTCGCGTATGGTTGCCGCTAACTTTTCGCGGCTCATATTTTTCATAAAAGCAGGGTCGCGCAAATTACGCGGATGCGGCTCTAGAAAGCTGCCTATCCAATTTTTTCCCGTGCCATCGGCAGCGTGGCAGAACGCGCAATTATCTTGAAAAAGTTTTTGACCACGCAGTACGGCAGGGCTGGGGTTGTGAACGTGCGGGGGAATGTCATGTAAATGATAGGGGCTGGCACTGGTCATTGCGTCCAGATTTTGAACCTTTAATTTTGGATCAGGCGCAGCGGGTGAATAATGATTGCGCGGATAAGATAAAGGTCGCGCCTCCCAAATGACGGGTTTTTTTGTGTCGGGATCGTCGCCTCGATTATGGCAAATCACGCAGCCGGATAAAAATAAATCTCTGCCGCGCACTTGTGCGGAAGTCAGCGTTTCCACAGTTTGGCTCATCGAAATTTTCCCTGTCGCAAAGGGAAAAGCGTCCGCATAACGTTGGTGATCCGGCCAGCCATTCTTGGCCGTGTGATAGTAAGTGTGAATCAAATTGTTACCACGTACAAACGCATCCACCACAAATGTTGCGACCTGCTCCATTTCTGCTTCGGTCAAAATTCCCGCAAAAGATTGCATGGCCGTGCCAGGCTCACCTTTGCGTAAAACAGAAACAATAAACTGTGGTGTAAAAATTTTTACATCGGCACGGGTGAAATCAACGGGCGGTGGAGTGAGGAAACTGGCCGCCACCGTGCGCGCATCACCCGCATAGCCGTGGCAGAAGTAGCAGCGTTCATTGTAAATTTTTTGTCCTGCGGATAAAGCGGGCGGGATGTTATCTGCATAAATATTTCCATTCGGGCCGCTTATCAGGAAAATAAAAAAAACAAGTAATGGCATTGCGCGTAACCGTGCTAGGGAGCAGATTTTTTCTGAATGAAATTTTGAAACACAAACTCAGTCACATTGGCGATTTCTTGCTCGGATAAAACTTGCCCCCAAGCGGGCATTTCTGTGCCGACGCGGCCTAAGGTTACGGCAGAGAAAATCGCGGGGCGATTGAGTGTGGCGCGAGAGAAATCATCCAAAAAATTGCGCGGTTTAGCGGCCATAAAAGTAGAGCGCGGCCCTTGTCCATTACCCAGTACACCGTGGCAAGTGGCGCAGTTACCGATGAAAAATTGGCCACCGAGTTGCGCGTTGCCAAGCAATTTTTTAGGCATCGGTAGAGTCATATCAACGGAGGAGGCAACAGCCGCGTTGTTTGCTGATGGGATGGGCGTAGGCGTGGCGACCATAAATTCTGCGCGCACAAAATCGACCACTGCGTGGATGTGTTCGTCGGGCAGCTTGCCAGCGAAGGCGGGCATGGAAGGGTTGGGCGTGCCGCGCGCCACGATTTCAAATAAATGATCGTGGCTTAATTCATTTGCAGCGCGGGGCGCAGCCAAGCTGCGCGGTGCAATACTCAAGCCTGCTGCAAGTACGCCTTGGCCTTGTTCACCATGACACGGCTTGCAATTATGTCCATACACCATGCGCCCAAAAGTTAGATGCGTTTGAATAGCAGGCTGCATAAAACGGGTGCGAACGTAACCCACCACGCTTTCAATTTGTGCGGAGGTGAAGCGCGTTTTCCACGATGTCATGGCGGTGCCGGGCTTGCCGTGCGTAACCGTGGCAATCATTTTTTCGCGGGTTAGTTCGCCCGCTGCGGTGAAATTACGCGGAGGGGGAATCAGGCTGGAACTGGCTCGGCTACGGCCATCTCCGTTGTCACCATGGCACACCGAGCAATTATTTTTGTATATTTGTTCGGGTGATGCGTCAGTGGATTTAGGTGGATAAATTTGCGCCACGGCCTGCGTGTGGGCAGCGGATATCAGACACAATATTGCTACATAAAATATTTTAATTGAATTTTTCATTCTATTATTTTAATAATACACGAGGACTTCGAGCGTTAAAATTTGTAGTCACTTAACGGGTTCCAGCCGAATCAGTTTGCCATTTTCCGAGTCAGTCAGTAAATAAATCAGCTCATCTGGTCCGACTCGCACATCGCGTATGCGGCCTAGCTCACCTTCAAACAAACGCTCTTGCGCCACCATTTGGTCGCCGTCGAGGGTAATACGCACCAACATTTGTTTGACCAACGCGCCCACAAAAAGATTGCCCTGCCATTTTGGAAATGCGTTGCCCGTATAAAACGCCATGCCCGATGGCGCGATGGAAGGCGTCCAATGCAAGAGCGGCTGCGCCATGTTGGGATGCGCTGTGCCCACGCCAATTTTTGTGCCGATGACGTAATTCACGCCATAGCTAATCACAGGCCAGCCGTAATTTACGCCTGATTCAAGAATATTAATTTCATCACCGCCTTGCGGGCCATGCTCGTGCGTCCATATTTTTCCCGTGACCGGATGCCGCGCCGCGCCCTGCATATTGCGATTACCCAGCGTGAATATTTCGGGCAGCGCATTGGGCGTTTTGACAAAAGGATTGTCAGGCGGCACGCGACCATCATCTAGCAGTCGTATAGATTTGCCCGCATGGGTGTTGAGTTGCTGCGCGTTTTGCTGCGTGCCTTGTGAGGGGCTGTCGCCGCGATCGCCAAAGGTGACATAGAGATAGCCTTGCGGATCAAAAGCGATGCGCGAACCGAAATGAACGTCCGCCGCATATTTAGGTTTCATCTTAAATAATACTTGTACGTTTTGCATGGTGGGCGGGGACGTTTTAGATAATTTTCCGCGCGCTAATTCTGTGCCGTATTGGCCGAACGTGCCCGCGTTGTACGTCCAATATATCCAGCCGTTCTCTGTGTACTTGGGGTGTAACGCGACATCTAGCAAGCCGCCTTGGCCGTGTTCTGCCACGCTGGGCAGGCCGTTAATTCTTTGCGATTTACCCGCCTCGATCAAGTGCATCGTGCCTTTGCGTCCGGTAATGAGCCATCGGCCATCTGGTAGGAAAGCCAATGCCCACGGATGATTCAACCCAC
>JANONT010000155.1:0-5180 GCA_031420955.1 Candidatus Nitrotoga sp.
CTCGGAAATACGTGATGAGTCAGATAAGTCTGGGATGCGTGCGGTCATCGAGCTGAAGCGCGGCGAAAATGCCGACGTAATTTTGAATCAGCTTTACAAAGAAACGCAGTTGCAAGATAGCTTCGGTATGAACATGGTGGCCTTGCTGGATGGTCGTCCGCAACTACTGAACCTGAGACAATTCATCGATGCATTCCTGCGCCATCGGCGCGAAGTCATCACCCGTCGCACCGTTTTTGAGCTGCGTAAAGCACGCGAGCGCGGCCATATTTTGGAAGGCTTGGCGGTCGCACTTTCTAACGTCGACGAAATTATCGCCTTGATAAAAGCGGCTGCTACGCCCGCCATTGCCAAGCAGGCCATCATGGCGCGCGCATGGAAATCTTCGCTGGTAGAAGAGTTGCTCAGCCGCATCAGCGATGCTTCGCGCCCGGAAGATTTGTCGCCGGAATTTGGCATGTTGCAGCAAGGCAAGCAGCGTGTTTACAAAATGTCAGAGGCGCAAGCGCAGGCTATTTTGGAGCTGCGTTTGCAACGTTTGACGGGATTGGAGCAAGATAAAATTTCCGCCGAATATCGCGAAGTGATGGAGCAAATTGTGGATCTGCTCGACATCCTGGCCAAGCCCGCACGCATTACCAAAATCGTGAGTGACGAGTTGGTCGCGATCAAAGCGCAATATGGAGACAAGCGTCGTAGCGAAATTATTACGCACACGCAAGATATGAGTATGGAAGACTTGATCGTACCGGAAGATGTGGTGGTGACGCTTTCGCACAGCGGCTATATGAAGGCGCAAGCGATGGATGAGTACCGCGCGCAAAAGCGCGGGGGGCGCGGCAAGCAAGCGGCCAGTACCAAGGAAGATGACTTCGTCGATAATTTGTTTATCGCCAACACGCACGATAATATTTTGTGTTTCTCCAGCCGTGGGCGCGTGTATTGGATAAAAGTTTACGATGTGCCGCAGGGTTCGCGTACCGGTCGCGGCAAGCCGATTGTAAATTTGTTGCCACTGGAAGCGGGCGAAAAAATCAACGCCATTTTGCCGGTGAAAATCTTTTCAGAAGATCAATATGTGTTCTTTGCCACCGCCAAGGGCACGGTCAAAAAAACCGCGTTGTCGGATTTCGCCAACCCGCGCAAAGCAGGGATTATCGCGATCAATCTGGACGAAGGGGATTACCTCATCGGCGTGGCACTGACCGATGGCAAGCATGATGTGATGCTGTTTTCGGATGGCGGCAAAGCGGTGCGTTTTGATGAAAACGATGTGCGTAGCATGGGTCGCGTTTCACGCGGCGTGCGCGGCATGAAGTTGGCAGCTAATCAACATGTGATTGCATTGTTGGTAGCGGAAGATGAAACGCAGGCGGTGTTGACCGCCACTGAAAATGGCTACGGCAAACGCACCCCTATCACCGAATACACCCGCCACGGTCGCGGTACGCAGGGCATGATCGCGATTCAAACGTCGGCGCGTAACGGCAAAGTGGTGGCCGCAACATTGGTCAGGCAAGAAGATGAAATTATGCTGATCGGCACCAACGGTGTGTTGATCCGCACCCGCGTCAGCGAAATTCGCGAGATGAGCCGTTCCACGCAAGGCGTGACGCTGATTAATTTGGGCAAGGAAGATAAGTTGGCGGGGTTGAGCCGCATTGCTGATCCCGATCCTGAAGTGGAATAGGCTGTGAAGGGTGAGGGGTGAAAAAGTCTGCAAGCCGCAGTTACTCTTCTCCCCTCTCAAAAATTTATGAAGAAAACAAAAAAGCATGACCATCTATAACTTCAGTGCAGGCCCTGCCGTTTTGCCGCGAGAGGTGTTACTGCGCGCACAGGCCGAGATGTTAGATTGGCGCGGCACGGGCATGTCGGTAATGGAGATGAGCCATCGCGGCAAAGAATTTATGGGCATCGCCGCCGCCGCCGAAATTGATTTTCGTGATTTGCTGAACATTCCCTCGAATTACAAAGTGCTGTTCTTGCAAGGCGGCGCGCATTTGCAATTTTCTATGGTGCCCTTGAATTTGCTGCGCGGAAAATCTTCAGCGGATTATGTGAATACGGGCGAGTGGTCAAAAAAAGCCATTGCTGAAGCCAAGAAGTTTTGCAACGTGAATGTGGTTGCCAGCAGTGCGGACAAAAGTTTTAGCTACGTTCCTGAGTTTGCCTCTTGGCAGTGCGATTCTAATGCCGCGTATTTGCATTACACCTCGAATGAAACCATAGGCGGTGTGGAATTTAATTGGACTCCTACTGCGGGTGATATTCCTTTGGTGGCCGACACGTCTTCGCACATTTTATCGCGCCCAGTGGATGTAGCTAAGCACGGCATTATTTATGCGGGCGCGCAAAAAAATATTGGTCCGGCAGGTTTGTGCCTTGTGATTGTGCGTGAAGATTTGCTCGGTCATGTGTCCGCCAACACGCCCGCTATGCTGGATTATAAAAATCATGCCGACAATGATTCCATGTACAACACGCCGCCCACTTATGGCATCTATATCGCGGGCTTGGTTTTTCAGTGGTTGAAACGTCAGGGTGGGGTGGCCGCTATCGAACAGGCCAACATTGCCAAAGCAGAGCTGCTGTATCGCACCATAGATAGCAGCAATGGTTTTTACCATTGCCCTGTGGTACAGGTAGATCGCTCGCGCATGAATGTCGCTTTCACGCTGAAGGATGAAACCTTGGATAACGCTTTTCTCAAACAAGCCGAGCAGCACGGTTTGATGCAACTGAAAGGGCATCGCTCGGTGGGCGGAATGCGTGCCTCCATTTACAACGCCATGCCGCTGGAGGGCGTGCAGGCACTGGCTGATTTTATGGAAGCCTTTGCAAAAAGAGTGTCGTAATTTTAATCTGCATTTTTTAATTATTTTTTTATCCAGGCCGCATGAGTTTCCAGTTTAAAATTTTAACCTTGAATAATATTGCTGCAGTGGGCTTGCAGCGTTTGCCGCCAGAGCGTTATGTCGTGGCAAACGACATTGCGCAACCGGATGCCATTCTGGTGCGTTCGCACAACATGCTGGAGATGGAAATCCCCGCCAGCGTAAAAGCCGTTGCCCGTGCGGGTGCTGGGACGAACAACGTGCCCGTGGCAAAAATGAACGCGCGTGGCGTGCCCGTATTTAATGCAGCTGGTGCAAATGCGAATGCGGTAAAAGAATTGGTGATTGCGGGCATGTTGGTGGCTGCACGAAATTTAATTCCCGCGTGGAAATTTGCAGCGAGCTTACAGGGTGATGACGACAGCCTGCACCAGCAAGTGGAGGCAGGCAAAAAAAATTATGCGGGCACCGAGCTGCGCGGACGCACGCTGGGCATTATTGGTTTAGGCGCAATTGGCAGGCTGGTGGCCGATGCGGCGATAGGTCTGGGGATGCAAGTGATTGGGCATGACCCGGAGATCACCGTAGAGGCGGCCTGGGGTTTGCCATCGCAGGTAAAAAAAGCCAACAGCAAAGAAGATTTGTTGAGGCACAGTGATTTCGTCACGTTGCATCTACCCTTGATTAACGCCACGCGCGGCCTCATCAATGAAAAACGTATTCAGGCGATGAAGCCGGGTAGCGTGCTGCTAAATTTTGCGCGCGAAGGCATCGTCGATGAAGACGCGGTGTTGGCGGGTATTGCCAGTAAGCATATTAAAAATTATGTGTGCGATTTCCCCACGCATAAAATGCAGGGTAATTCTGCCGTCATCGCGCTGCCACATTTGGGCGCGTCCACGCAAGAGGCTGAGGAAAATTGCGCGGTGATGGTGGCCGAGCAACTGCGCGATTATTTAGAGCACGGCAACCTGGTCAACACGGTTAATTTCCCTACAGTTGTCATGCCGCGTGAATCCAATTTTCGCATTGCGATTGCCAACGCCAACGTACCGAATATGTTGGGGCAAATTTCTACCACGCTGGCCGCAGCGGGGATTAATATTCACAATATGCTGAATAAATCACGCGGCGAGATGGCCTATACCTTGGTGGATATTGACAGCCCTGCGCCAGCAGCATTAATCGCGCAGATAGCCGCAATTTCTGGGGTGTTGATGGTGCGTGATTTGCCGCTAGGGAATTGAATAGGAGAAGCGAGAAATGAGTGCAGAGCTTAAACAATGCCGCGAAAAAATTGACAGCATTGACGATCAATTACTCAAGTTGCTCAACCAACGCGCACAGATGGCGCAGCAGATCGGACATCTCAAAGAAGACGGAAAAATTTTGCGCCCAGAGCGCGAGGCGCAAGTGCTGCGACGGTTGCAAGAGAGCAACAAGGGGCCATTGAGCCATGCCGCTGTGGTGCAATTATTCACTGAGGTGATGTCGCAATGCCGCGCGCTGGAAGCGGCGTTGACCGTTGCCTATTTGGGCCCGTCGGGCACGTTTAGCGAGCTGGCCACGTTAAAGCGTTTTGGCAACGCAGTGCAGGGGCAGCCCTACGCCACGATTGATGAGGTGTTTCGTGCGGTAGAAAGTGGCGCGGCACAATATGGGGTCGTGCCTGCAGAAAACTCCACCGAGGGCGCGGTCAGCCGTACGTTAGATTTGTTGTTACAAAGCTCGGTGCAAATAGGTGGCGAGGTGGTATTGCCCATCCACCAATGCTTGATGGGATTAGGTGTTCATGCAGAACGTGGTGGTGTGGCCGCGATTAAGACCGTGTATTCACATCCGCAATCGTTGGGGCAATGCCAAGAGTGGTTAAACGCTAACTTGCCGCACGCTGCCCGCATACCCACGGCGAGCAATGCCGAGGCAGCGCGCTTAGCCGCAAAAAATCCGGGAAGTGCGGCCATTGCCAGCGAGCGTGCCGCCGAATATTTTGGTCTGAATGTGCTGTTGAAAAATATCGAAGATGATCCCAAAAACACCACGCGCTTTTTGGTGATCGGCAATCAACACGTCGCGCCTTCCGGCATCGACAAAACTTCGCTGGTGATGTCCGCGCCTAACCGTCCCGGCGCGGTGCATGACTTGCTGGTGCCGTTGGCCAAACACAGTGTCAGCATGACCAAGCTGGAGTCGCGCCCGGCACGTTCGGGCTTATGGGAATACGTTTTTTTTGTGGACATAGAAGGGCATCAGCAAGATGAAAAAGTAGCCGCAGCGTTGGCTGAATTAAAAAATATTGCTTCTTTTGTGAAAGTTTTAGGCTCTTATCCGGTCGCGGTTTAA